>JAYVKA010000474.1:0-12548 GCA_043768885.1 Planctomycetota bacterium | reverse complement strand
AACGAATTCCTCGGCTTCAATCCATTCGAGGAGATCCGGGGGGCTGTGATCGCGATCGACAATCTGGAAGATCCCGAAGCAAACCTCGCCGCAATTATTCAGCTCGGCGAAACGACCGGAAACATCGAAGGCCTTTTGCTGGGCTTGCCCGGTTATGAGTCCGCAAAAGAGCATGGCGTGACCATCCACTCAGCGGATTTTGACGGCCAAAAAGTTTACGCGGCGATTCATTCGAAAGGCAAAAACAAGGCCGTCGTCATCGCCCCGGACAAAGATCGCCTGATCAGTGCGATGGAGCATGTTGCCGATATCCGCGAGATGGTTGGGTCAACGTCTACTTCCAAATCGCCATTCATTCGCGTTTCGGTCAACGAATTGCCCGCCGAAATGATTGGCGATGGTCCCCAGGCCACCATCGCAAAACTCGTGAAAACGATTGAACTGACGGTTGCCGAAAACGGTGACCAGTTGGCGGCGAATTTGGCGCTCACCACGGACAGTTCCGAACACGCCGAACAAATCCGCCAGATGGCAGATGGTCTGAAAGCCATGCTGGGACTTGCGATGTCGGCCGACGAGGATGAGGACTTGAAGCAAGTCGCCGAACTGGCAAAAGGACTGAAGGTTTCCTCGAACGACAACCAGTTCGATGCATCGATCTCGGTTCCCGTGGACATGATCCTGAAGTTTCTGAAAGAGCAGGTCGACTCGCAGTTTTAGGAGCCTGTCGCTTTCAGCAGCCGAAACGCGACAGCGTCCGGCCATGGCCGATGCAACCGGGAACCAGCCTTCAGCGACCGGGTGTTTCGGAAACGGTTTCCTGAAATCAATAGCCCGCAGGGGCAAAAAACATTTTGGACATGCAAGTCACCAGAAACGAATCCACCGTGGCAAACAGCCAGGGCGCGATCGAGCCAGTTGAACTGATTCATCGCGCCCTTTCTGGCTGCGCGGATGCTTTTCAGGAACTTGTCATGCGTGACACCCCCCGGCTCCTGGTGTTGTTGACCCATCGCCATCGGAGGAATCGTGCCGATGCAGAGGATGTCATCCAGGAGGCCCTGTTACGCGCCTTCCAGAATCTGCAACGATATGACCCGCGTTACGAATTTCGGGTTTGGTTCTACACCATCGCTTTTCGAATTTCGACCGACCATTTGCGCCGACACCAACGCGATGCCCGACGAATGGGTGAGCAGGCCGCGATGACTTCCCGCCCGGTGCGCGAACCCTGTGAGCTCGAACAACAGGAATCAGTCGAGGGGATTTGGAACACGGCAGAAAAGGTGTTGGGAGAATATCACTTTTCGGTTTTGTGGTTGAGCGTTGGGGAAGAGTTGACGAACAGAGAAATTGCCAGGGTTTTGGGACGAAACGCTTTGTCGATTCGTGTTGCCGTGCATCGCGCCAAGAAAAAATTGATGGCCTGCCTCCGCGAAGATGATCGGGCACCGCTTCCAAACTTTATCGCAACAGATTCACGCCATTACCAGCCCAATGCGGCAGCGAGTGAACAAGTCGCTTCCAAATTTACTCGCCTTCAACAACTGAATTTGCACCCAACCGCAGGACGGGCACTCCTGCCCGTCATTTTCACCTGGTTGGCACGAACGCCTGCCTATTCAAGCTATTTCACAAGTCGGGCAAGAGTGCCCGACCTACGGATTGACGTGGGGACAAAAACATCATGATCCGCTGGTACATAAAATACAAAATTCGCAGCTCCATCGACCGGCTGGTGAGGTTGCCGCGCTGGGTTCAAAGTAGACTCGATGGCGACGCCGAGTTGACCCGGTACGCAAAGAACTACGCCCGGGTGATGCAGCAGTTGTCATCCGCTGCCGAAACCTGGATGCAGGAACAAACGAACGAGGAGCGTCCCGGTTGGAGCCAGGAGGTTTCGGCTTTGGTGCAGTCGTTTGGCGCGAACGCAAGGCTTGCTCTCCCGCAACCTGAATCCGGTCCACGGCTCGCCAGCCAACCACGTTTTGCGAACTCAACATCATTGCGCTGGGCCGTCTGTTTGGCGGCGACACTCGTGCTTACATCCGGAATGCTGCTCCTGCGCGCCCGTTCGAATCGCAATCTGGCCGGCCATGAATCAGCGAGGAATGCCGAGATCGCAGTAACGGCGACGCGGGCCGTATGGGAGAAGGGCCAATCGGTGGCTGACCAAAGTCTGGTTGTCTGGGACCGAACCCTCGACAAGCTTTCCCGCAACCTGGCCGATCGAATCGGCGAAACCGCAGTGACCCCCATCGAAGACGGAAGCCGCTGGCTGGGCGAAGCGATCCAGGAATTGCACAACGGCGCCCTCCGCGAACAAAACAGCCTGCTCGAAATGTCCAAACGCGTCAGAAACCGATTCGAAGCATTGAAGTCCCAATGACGGTTGCCTTCATCACGCTGGCCATTATTGCGTGGGCCGTAACGCAGAAGCGAAGCGACTGGTTACGGCAGCCAGCGCGAAACAACTGCAGCGATCGGGCAGTGAGTAGAAGCGAGTTGGCGATCACGCCGGTTTCAATTGCCCTGTCAAGAAACGTCGATGCGTCGCGCTGGTTGCCGTAACTCGCCAAACTCGTTACAGCCTACGCGATGGGGTCTACCCAATGTTTCGTGGTGTGGCCAATGAAACGATTGGCCTTGGTTGTCTTTTGAATTGCGTATGTTAACGCGTCAGGAAATGCCCATTGCGGAGCGTTCGGACTGGAAGATTTTTTGGGCTTCGGCGAGGGAATCGGCTTCTGGGACGAGGTCGCTGTCTACTTCAAACCATTCTTTTTCAAAACGGATAAAACCCGGCCCGTTGCCTATGCGGGAATTGCGAATGGCCTGTTTTGCGGTGAGCGCGATGACGGCGTCGGCCAGGGCCTGGCGGCCATTGCAGCGGGGTTGATTGGATGGGTCGCCCGTGCGGATGCACCAGGCCCAATGCTCGATTTGTTCGCGATAACCACGACTGACATCGCCACCCTCGGCGGCAGCTGCCGGTGCAGCGTCTCCACTGGCTGCAGTATCGAGCACCGGAGATTTTCCATTTCGCTGCCGGACACCGGCCGCTGCGGACGCTCCCTGAAGTGAATACAGCATCGCCTCTTGCTCCCGATCGAGGACCAATGTGCCTTTGGTGCCAAGCACGACTTCGCCGTAACCTCCGAATCCATTTCCGTTGATCGAAGAGTAAGTCACAACAATTTTCTTCTCGTTATGTTGGGTCCCCGGTTCATAACCCGGAACACCCGCTTTCGGATCGGGATAGACGTTGATGTTGTCCTTGTAGCCCGTGTCGAAATCAAAGTCGTAACCCTGGCCTGGATACTCGAACATGCAGTAGACATGGTCCTCGGCCTGACGATCCATTGGAAACGTGTGCTGGCCACCGATCGCGTGAACAGTTAACGGGTGGACCTTCTTGCCTTTCTCGCGGCTGAGTGCGGAAATGAAAATTCCGGCTGCGTCCAATTGATGGCTTCCCAGTTCGGCCATCAATCCGCCGCCGGTTCGATCCCACAATCTCCAGCGAATCAGTTCTTCCATCGCGGTCCGGACCCGCCCGTCGCGATAGAAACTTCGGTCGTCAAGATAGCCGTGGGTCGCTGCGTTGACGTGTTTGTCCTCGTCCATCGCTTTCCACTGTTCAATTCGGCGGGCCAGCATCAACCGCTCGGCGCTGGATGTTCCGGAATTACGAAAATCACTTTGCATCCGCTGAATTTGTTGCGCGATTTCATCGACGATGTTGTCGCTGCCACGAACATGCTCACCACCGGGCAGCGGCGGGCACCAGGTGTCGTTGCCCGGCACATTGCTGCGATGCCACTGGGCGCGAATGTGGTGAACTTCTCCAAGCAATCCCCAGCGAATCAGGTTTACGGCATTGTCATACAGGATGCTGTAATGCCGCTGGTGCCCGATCGACATCGTGCGCTGTGTTTCGTTGGCTACGCGGGCCATCATTTTGGATTGGGCGATGCTGTGCGCCATCAGTTTTTCGCACAGTACATGTTTGCCGGCATGCATGGCCGCAATGGCGACTGGGGCGTGCAGATGCAACGGCAAGGCAATAATGACGGCTTCGATTTCCGGATCGTTGATCGCTTCCTGCCAGCCGTTCTTCAATACTTTTACGTTACGCCTGGCCTCCGACTCGTCCTTCCATCCATAGACTTTCAGCAAGCCCGGACGAACCGCTGCCGTTCCGGCCGAGGCCCAGTCACCATGGAACGCACGGTGAATGCTGGACGGGCGAATATCGCAAATCGAACGGACGTTGATGTAGTCGGGATTCAGCGACCCAATCAGCACGTTTCCTTCGTCGCCGGTACCAATCACGCAAACACGCAACGGCTCAAGTGGCTTTTCGTAACCGAAATACATCGCGCCAACGCCGGCCGCCGTCGCGCCGCCCGCTGCCGCACTTCGTTTCAAAAAATCACGGCGGGAAAACTTTTCAAATTCAGTTACCGCGCCGTGATAATTGTCACGTCCGGTTTGTCGTTCTTCGGGTGTCAGATTCATCATTTTCTTAACTCGCTGCAGATGCCGGTACAGTCATCGAACCGGCTGGTTGGGATCGTCGTTTCAAACCTGGTATCAGCCACCCCAGTCCGGGGACAGTCGTCGTAATGCCACTGGCCAGCACGAACAAGGCCAGCATTTCCACGGCCTGGTACACGGTCGAAGTTGCGCCCGGTACCCAAGGAGGTTGTGTTGCGATGACTGATGCAAGAAACAGTCCGCCTGCCATCGCGGCCAGCCTCGGGAACAGCCCAAGCATCAGCAACACGCCAACCGTCAAATCAAACCAGGGCAAGATCATGTTGATCCAGTGGATTGTACTTCCCGGTTGATCGTGGGGTCGATGGAGCACGAGCGGGGCTCGATCACGTTGCGACTTCAAGGCGAGGTCGTTGATCGACAGCTCCAGCGAACTCCAAATCGCATTCACTTCGCCCGCCCACGCGCGGATTTTTTTCTTTCGTTTCAGGCGAAGTTCGCTGATCTGTTTTCGGATCGACTCGACATCCTGGGCTATCTGCGGACCGGTTTCTCCGTCACGAAGAAACTGGCGGGTCCGGTCGGCCGTTGAATAGTGTTCGATCAATTCCAGCCGGTTGATCGCAAGCCAGTCGTCGAGTTCATCGACATGAGACTTGAGAAGAGACTGAGCCAGTTTGGTCTGGTTTCGAATCGCCAGGATATCCTGTTCCAGTTCCGCCCTCAACGTCTCCAGCGGGCCCGTATCAACATTTGTATTTTTTGCATCCCTGGCCGTTTGGATTTCCTTTGCCAGTTCTGCCCGTCGGTCGATCAGTTTTTTTTCCAGGCCTGAATCACCGAACTGGAAATGCCAACTGCAGCGGTCCACAAAGTCGCCCCAAACGGCTCGTGTTACTTCCGCTTCAATTATGGAAGAAGCCTTCGCAGATCCATCCTCAGCCGTTGCCGTTTTCATGCACAACAATTTCGAACTGTCGGGATCGTTCAACAGCGACTGAAACGTGCCAGCCATCGGCCCGCATGCCGACTCCAGAAAACCGGTTGCATCAAAGTTGCCGGACCGGATTTTCGTCAGTCCTTCGCTGAAAAAGTGCATTCCGATTCCGATTCGGAGCACGAGCAATGCCAGAATGGCGATCAGACCTGGCGCTGCAATTTTGCGATACAAACTTCAAACCCCGTGAACATCCCGGCCCCGACAACGCAGACTCCCATCATAGCCGCAGCGGACTGTACTTCCAACGCGCCGAAAGCGGGAATCGTCGGTTGCATGACAATTCCAACACTCGTTTCAAACGGGAAAACCGCGTTTATTTATTGTCGCCCAATTGGCGCCGTGCATCGGCTTCCTGTTTGGCTTTCAACTCAAGAATTTCCTGTTTCAGTCTTTCAATTCTCGCAGAGTCTCCCGTCTGTTCCAGGATCTCGATCATCAACTCGCGGGGTTCCGTGGCCGTTGGAATTTTCTCAAGGATTATCTCCAGATCCTGTTTTGCCGGACCGATTCGGTCCAGTTTTTTCAGGATCTTTGCCCGCGTGTAGTAAAACGCGTAATTCTCTGGAAATGTTTCGATAGCAACGGAAGCAAGGTTATAGATCGTCTCCATGTCTTCCGGTCTTTTTTCGGCCATGGCCTGCAAAAGATTGTTGATGACAATCGTGGCGGTCTGAAGCTTCCGGTTTGCCATCAACCACTGGCTTTGTCCGTCAGCATATTTGCCATTCAACATGTCCCGCAACCCGACGACAGCATGCAATATCGAACCGGGTGCTTCAGGATCAAGAAAAATCTCCCGCAACCAGGTCGCTTCGTCCGTGTTCGGTCGCGTCACATCGAGGTAAGGCAACAGGGAAAAATAGACTTCGGCGACGGTCGGATTGACGACGATTGCCTTTGCCAGAATAACAAATTTCATTTTGTAGTTATCCCGGGTATCGATGTTCGGAACCTGTTCGCTTTGCCGAACAAACAAAACATTCTGCATTTGCAACAGCTTCTTTTTCACATCCGGATCGCGCGTCGCCGTGATACCGTCACGAAGCAACAAAGCCGCCGAATGATAATCGTCGACAACCACATTCAAGGCCACCATCGCTTCCCAGATTTCGGCGATGTCAGGCTGCCGAAGTGTAAATTCGGTCAGTTTCTGAATGGCCGACGAGACATATACCTTCAACAGTTCCTGTTTTTCCTGGGCCTTATAGACATTGGCGAGCTGGATGATCGCACTCAGCTGAACAGGGTATTTCAGCTGGCCTTCGACCACCGCCCGCAGCAAAACCGTCGCCTCGTCGTACTGCTCGTCGGCAACCAGCAACAGTGCCATCCGAAACCGGGCGGAATAGCCTTCAAACGTCTCGTCATCGACAGAGGATTCTTCGATTTTCCGCAAGTGTTCGAAGGCCTGATCGCGCCGTTGTTTTTTGTGGCCAGGATCCTCGATTTCCGCATCCAGCAAGTCATTGGCCAGCCAAATGTGGGCCATCGAAACCCCGCGGCCTGTATCCGGAGCGATTTGCTCCATGATATTCCGTGCTCCCAATTCGTCGCCCGAATCGGACAATGCGATTCCAAGCAAATACTTGTAGTTGTCATTTTTGGGGCGGATGGAAACCAAATGCCGGGCACAGACCAGAGATCCGTCAAGCAGCTGTTTTTTTTCTTCGGCATCGGTCTCGGAGTTGCCCAGCATTCTCAGGGCGATCGTCCTGGCTTCGCATCTCGATGCCGGGTCCGGCAACGCGATACCTCCCACGCGGAACGGGACGTTGTTAGCCAATACCAAAAAGCCTACGAAGCCGCCCGCAACCGAAATTGCAGGGAGCGCCCATCCAAATGCCCGGCTGGGCCGGGTCGTGCTCCACGTTGTCAGCAGAAACCCAAGGAAAGCCCAGACAATTCGGAACGGCAATGTCAACCATTGAATCAGGCCGCTCTGGCCCGAGTCCATGCGTTCAATCCCGTCTTGCCCAGTAAATTCGAGGAGACGTCGCGACATCCGGTTCAGCCGGCTGGAAATCCAGCCGCCAATCGAAAACTGCTCAAAATCATTCTTGCGTCGAAATATCATGAAATGGGAAAACCAAATTCCTGAATGGTGGAGCCGCTATTGGATCAATTCGGCAAGGTCCGTCAAAACGAAAGAATCTTTTTACCTGTCTACTTGTTGTCGCCGCCAACCGGTTTCGCCTTGTCACGAACCCGCTGCAACTCGTCGACATAAATCTGTTTCATTTTATCGTCCCGGCCTTCTTCGCATCGAATCAACGCTTCGAGGATGCTCTCGTTTTCCGGACGGCCCTTCAAAGCCTCAAGAAAAGAGTCTTTGGCTTCATCGATTCGATTGAGTTGCATCAGCGCCACTCCCCGCGTATGCCGAAAACGCGAGGCTTCATCTTTCGGTATCTGGCTTGACCCAATCGAGCGAATTGCCTGATCGATCAGGTCGAGGGCTTTGGCCGGGCTGGACGATTCAGCCGAGAGGTAGGCAAACGCCAGATTGTTTAGAATCACCGCATTCCCCGGCAACTTTGCCCGTGCCCGCTCCAAAATATTGATTGCCCTGGCGTATTCCTGTTTTTGAAGCGCATCGATTGCCAGGTCAGCCAAAACCATGCCCGGAGGATTGGAGTCTTTCTCGCAATCATAGACCGCTTTGGCCCGCTCGGTGAGCGACGACACGTTCCTGCCCAACAAAGCGCAGTTGTATTTCAGCACCTCATTCATCACGCCCGAACTGGCGGCCGATTCCAGAATCCGAATGGACTCATCAGCATCCACCGAATTGGTGGCGACTGTTGGTTGCAACTCGGAAACCCGACTGGAGTAGGCGTTGCCCAAAATCGAATTCAAAAAGTTTCGTTTCAGTTCATCGCCAGCAAACGCGTCGCGTTCCAATTCCAATTCCTGGCGAAGCTGGTTGAACCGTTTCCGCCGCATCATGCAGTCCGCGTACATTTCCCAGGTCGTTTCCCATTTGGCAACATCATCCCGGCTTGGTCCCAGTTCCTGTTGCAGCCTTCTCGCCGCGTTGTCCAGAACTTCGGTGTTTCGGAATTGACGGTCCATCAGCACGTTGATTTGAACAAGTCGAATGAAATACCGCGGGTCCATGTCGAACAGGGCCGAAAAATCATCATAGGCCCGTGCATACTCTCCGACCAGTTGAAGGACATGACCACGCAGCTCCCTGGCTTCGCGATTCGTGGCGTCAACAATCAGGCATTTGGATGCATGTTTCTCGATCATCATGGCCGCAAACTGGGCTTCGCGTTTGTCGGTCGTCGGCTGACTGTAGTAGTGCCTGGCCATCCACAAATGCGCTTCGGAGTTGCCGATTCCCTTTGCGGCTTTCCCGTCTTCCTCGATCGGAGCCATGTCCCTGATCAGCTCAACGACCACCTCCGGATTCAGCGGACGATGCGCCAACGCATATCGGAACTTGTACGAACTGTCGTTCGGCGAGAGTTCGATCAACTTTTGCAAATAGAGTTTTTCTGCAGTTCTCAATTCCCGGATCTGGGCATAAGACTTTCGAAAATTCTTTTCCACTGCAGTCATCAACTCCGGATCGGACTGGCCCGGTTCCGTCTCGTCACCGAAAGTTTCCGCAGTTATTTCCGTGTTTGCTGCCCCCGCAACGTTCGGCTCATTGTTTTTCATGCGTTCCAGCTGATAAAGACGCAGCGTTTTGGCATAATCCGACATCAACGCTTCGACTTGTTGACTCGATTTCTTTGCCAACTCGTCGTACCGTTGAACCAGCCTGCTCTCGCGGCCCAACTGGCTGGCCAAGAGCAACGCGCTGCCAAAGAAAATCATGAACAATGCCGGCAAGGCCAGAATAAAGGCCTTGCCACGCGTCGAACGTGCATAAACGTCACGGAAAAACAAAAACGGACCCGAGAACGTGGACGCGGGACCGGAAATCAGCTGTCGAAGGAAGAATAGAATTCGGGACATTGGCTCGATTTTTGGGCAATCGTCGAAGTAAGGTTGGGTCCGTCAGGCGCATTCGTTGGATGCTTTCATGTTAGCTGATACTGCCCTGATTCTCCATGGATCGGGGAATTGAGGGGGATTTTTTGGCTCGCCATTTCGATTCCTGGAAAAAGAACATAAGTGTCGGGGACAAATGGCAGAAACCGGGGTTTTCCATCAAACGGGGAGCAGTTACCAGCTTGCCCATTCTTCCCGGGTTTTCATGTTGCGCGTAATAAACGGCAAATCCCCATCTTTCGCTAATAGTCTCGCAGCCGGACAACCGAAACAACTGGAACAGGTTCCCATTCTTGGCTCTTCCCGATGATACCGATGCGCGTACGAACAATTTTGACAGGCCGTACTTGCCAGTCGCTACTCGCTGGCTTTGCAACCATTGCACTCTGTGCAGACACATGCGATGGGCAAATTCCAGTTGTGGAAAATGGTCGCGCGCCAGTTGTTCAGGTGGCTCCAGTCATAAAAGCATCTGGCAACAAGCTGACCAAACCGATTCCCATCGTCGATGCCGGGGCGCAAACCAAACAGCCGCAAACGATTGCCCAGGTAACGCTGATGCAGCCTCTTCCGGCTCCCGTTCGATCAACCGGGCCGATCGGTGCCGGAGTGAATAATCCAAGTCCCATTCCAGTCGTTCAAAGTCCTGAACCAACACAATCCATCCGGCCCAACGCCAGTCCAGTCCTTTCGGGCAATGGCCATGGCAATGGCAATGGATTCGATCGACCGGTTGGCAGCATGGTTCAGTCTTCCTCGGTATTGCCGTCAGGATATGGCAGCCAGCCGGTTGCGCCTCCACGAATTGGATTGCCAACCCAGCCGGTATTCGACGGATCATGGACTCCAGTTCCACCAGAGCCTGTTTCCAGTTCCAGCTTCAACAACCAGCCGATGAGCCCAATACCTGCTCCACCAACAGGCAAATATCTGGGCAAATCCCCACCGGCCGATGGCCAGGTCGAGTTTGAATCGGACATGTCGGTTCCGAATAACCATGGTTGTGATTGCGGTTCGCGTGATTGCAATGAGTGTTCACGATTCGGAATCGCCTTGCCATCGCGACCAATGTTGCAACGCCCTGGAATCGTTGAAGGATACGGACCGGTCAGTCGACTTCGTGGACGCTTGAGCGGAATGACGGGCAATGGAACCCGTTATGGCATGTGCGGCTTCTGTCCGGATGCAACACGCTATTTGATCGCTGACGCAATGTATTGGAGCCGCGGCGACGGCGATGTGGTTGGAAACAATTTTGGCGGAGTCAGTGGCGCGAACAACTGGGACTTGGGCTGGCGATTTACCGCCGGTGCCCGTCGTGATTGTGTTTCGGGAGTCGAAGCCACATACATGGGAATGACGCCCATTACCGATTCGCTGACCAGCAACAGTGCTGGCGGAAACATCAACGCAAGATTCACGCCTGCAGGCGGTTTCAATGCCCTGCAGACCGGATCGTTTTTCAATGCGACACAAACTGTTCAACAGGCTCGCACGCAATTGCACAGCATCGAACTCAACCGTGTTCGTTATTCATGGGACGTCGCCCGAACACATCTGGGCATGCGATACATCTGGCTGGAAGACGACTATTCGTACCGCAGCACCAGTGCCGCCGGAACCGGCGTCTACAGCTTTGGCGCACTCAATCACATGATTGGCCCCGAAGCCGGACTGGACCTTTACTATGATGTTGGAAAGAGGGTTTCGTTCTCCGGTTTTGGAAAACTTGGCGGGTATCTGAATTTCAACCGGATTGATACGGATCTGGTCAACAACGGAACGACCTACCTCAACAATCGCAACACGGACACCAATCTGTCGGGAACTTTGGACCTCGGTGCCAATGCACTGATGCACATCACACAAAATGCGCGGTTGCGGGTCGGTTACAACGCGCTTTGGTTGTGGAGCGTTGCTTCGTATGACGACAACTTTCCACAGTTCATGACGCCGACGACTGGCCAAAATCCAGACCCGACCAGCAACACATTCTTGCACGGCGTGAACTTCGGTATCGAGATCTACCGGTAGTCAAAAGCGATCATTCGCTTGAGTCGCATGACGAAACATGAAATGGGTCCTTCCTGCAGGCAGGACCGTTTTTCTGCGCTGGCGGTTGCACAGAACATGCCGCCTTTCATTCCGCCAGAGTTCGGCCCAAAATTGACGACATGGAAAGAAACCTGGAACACTCGGATGTCGTCATTGTCGGAGGCGGAATCGTTGGGCTGGCAACAGCCTGGCAACTCGCGAACACTTCGCCCGACACCTCGATTTGCATTTTGGAAAAGGAATCGGCAGTCGCCGAGCACCAAACCGGCCACAATTCGGGTGTGCTTCATTCCGGCATTTACTACAAACCAGGCTCGCTGAAGGCTATCAATTGCCGCGAAGGCAAACAGGCGATGGAAAAGTTCTGCGTTGAACACAAAATTGATTACGAAATCTGCGGCAAGGTCATCGTTGCGATCAACGAATCAGAGTTGCCGGCGCTGGAACGAATTCGGGAACGGGGCGTTGCCAACGGAGTTCGTTGCGAGGAGATCGGACGGGAGCGGTTGACCGAACTCGAACCGCACGTGGCCGGTATCCGGGCCCTGCACGTGCCTGGGGCCGGAATCGTAAACTATCGGCAGGTTTGCGAAAAAATGTCGCGACTGCTGCGGGATCGTGGCCATCGAATCGTAACCGGCGCTCGAGTCACGGCATTACGAACCGACGGGCCAAAGTCGATTGTTGAAACCACGGCCGGTGCCTGGACTGCTGGGCTGGTCATCAACTGTGCTGGTTTGCATTGTGATCGCGTCACGAAAATGTCCGGGACAAAACCTTCGGCCAAAATCATTCCCTTTCGCGGCGAGTATTACGAATTGAAACCGGCGGCCCAGCATTTTTGCCGGAATCTGATTTACCCGGTTCCCGATCCAAAGTTTCCCTTCCTCGGTGTCCATTTCACGCGCATGATTCAGGGTGGAGTCGAATGCGGACCGAACGCTGTGTTGGCTTTTGCCCGCGAAGGCTACACACTGACGACGATCAACAT
>JAYVKA010000473.1:0-2683 GCA_043768885.1 Planctomycetota bacterium | reverse complement strand
CAGGAAATGCTTCGGCTGGAAGCCAAAGCCACCGGGTTTTGAACGGCCTTCTGGAAGAATGCAGGCAATTTCGGAACAATCACCAGCCCGAAGAGTAAGTGAGTGAATCACATTGACACATCCACTCGCTCGCGGTTCGGGAAAGTACTTCCGACGCTTCGCCATTTGATCAATTCAGTTCCCCGCACGCCATGACCCAAACCCGCGAAGCCGCTTTGTTCGATCCGCATTCGGTACGGTCCGATTTTTCGATTCTGGACCAGAAGATCTACAGCCGCTGGCCGCTGATCTATTTCGACAATGGGGCCAGCACGATTCGCCCAGCGTCCGTTCTGGATGCGATGGACCGATTTGAAAAAACGAGCTATGCCAACGTGCATCGCGGGAACCATTGGCTGAGCGAAACAGCTTCGTTCGAGTACGAGCAGGCCCGGGAAACGATACGTGAATTCGTCAACGCGACGGACACCACCGAAATTATTTTCACCGGTGGAACCACGGCGTCGATCAATTTGGTCGCTCATGCCTGGGGAAACTCCCGCTTGAAACCCGACGACGAAATCCTGTTGACCATCGCCGATCACCATTCGAATATCGTTCCATGGCAGCAACTCGCAGCGAGGAGCGGCGCAAAAATTGTCTGGTACGATCACGAAATCGAATCGGGAATCGACACCGGCGCCTGGAGTCGATTGATCAGTGACCGAACACGATTGGTCGCCTTTCCGGCTGTTTCCAATGTTCTCGGTTTCCGGGCCGCGGTTGTCGAAATGGCGGCGATTGCCAGGAATGCAAATGTTGTATCGCTGGTGGACGCAGCCCAGCACGCACCGCATGAACCGCTGGATGTTCAAGCCTGGAATACGGACTTTACGGTTTTCAGCGGACACAAAATGCTCGGCCCGACCGGAATTGGAATCCTGCATGGCCGCCTGGAGTTGCTTGAATCCATGCATCCGTTCCTCGGCGGTGGAAGCATGATCGACTCGGTTTCGACCGAAGGATTTTCACCCGGCCGACTACCCGCCCGTTTCGAAGCTGGAACACCTCCGATCGTTCAAGCGATTGGACTCGCCGCGGCGGCGCGGTATTTGAAGGATGTCGGCCTCGAAAACATTTACCAACACGAGCACAGCTTGACCCAGACTGCCTGCGACCTGTTGTCAAAAGTTGACGGACTGCGAATCCTTGGACCATCACCGGAAAATCGTGCCGGCATTATCAGCTTCACCGTCGACGGGATCAATTCGCAAGACCTGGGGAAAATGCTCGACCTCAAAGGCGTTGCCACAAGGGCTGGTCACCATTGCACGATGCCTCTGCACGATCACCTGGGAATCCGGTCGAGCCTGCGGGCCAGCTTCTACCTCTACAACACGATAGACGAAGTGAATTCATTCGCCGAGCATCTGGTCGCAACGATTGCCCGTCTTCGCAAATAGCAGGATCCGCGGTGCGTTGGCAGGGCCCGCTGTGCGGGCCAACAGCATTTCGTTACCCGGAAACCGGTTTCTCGTAGATGGTCCGCACAGCGGACCCTACTCCGGTTTTTTGCCAACGAACCAGTACCACGGCGTCTTGAGCAGTGGCACGTAGGGCATGCGGTTTCGATTCTCACTGATTTGCACCGGCTCAAACCGGTTCATCAAATACGGCAAATGGTCGGGGGACGGGAAAACATTGTCCGTCGCAAACCAGGTTGGCCAAAGTGATCGGGCCAGCCACTTTTGGCGCTTCAGTTTCTCCGGCGGGTACTTGCGGCCAACATGGAAATCGACGACGCCAATCAAACCGCCTGGTTTCAGGATTCGCCTGGCATTGTCGATCGCCGCGAACCAGTCCGGAATCATCGTCAGCGAATAGGAAAACGTCACGACATCGACGAGGCCAACTTCTGGCGTCCATGTCGTTGCGTCGGCCTCGACTGTCGAAACATTTTGCCAACCACGTTTTTTGAAGCGGTCATTCGCGACACGTAACAGACTGGGAGCGAGATCGACAAGGTAGACTTGTTTTAAATCCGAAATGCTGTCGCCAAAATTCTCGATATTGGCACCGGTTCCGCCTCCCATATCGACCCAGATCCCGTCTTTCGGACGGGGCAGGGCGGCCCACAATTCTTCGCGGCCCCGCAGCAGTCGCTTTCGAAAATCGTCATAGGCTTCGGCCTGGCCGCCGTAGAAACTCTCCATCCGCTCCGCATGACTGCCGCCGCGCACAGGCTTCAGCAGCATGTGATACAGAATTTTCAGGTCGGAAAAGAATGCCATGATCGGTCCGTCGGGGAATCCAAACAACGAAACTGCAAAGCGGGTCCCGGTCTCGAAGTGAAACCGTATCCGGGAATCAGACTTTCAATCGGGCGATGTAAAAGCTGCCGTAGGTGTGAACGCGGTCCTTGGGATGCAACTCAGCGGCCAACTCGGTTTCGTACTCCAACAGGTTTCGGGCCCGAATCAGTTTGCCACCATGTTGCACCTGGACCATGTCAATGAAATCCGTATTGAATCCGCCACTTCGCCAAATCATTCGGGTATCGGGTGCCGCCCGTTCGATGATCGCTTGCCATTCCGATTCCAGGAGCGGAAAGAAATGATCGCTCAACCAGTCCATATGGTCCAACAAAACGAACCTCGAAATCGTTCCCGTGTGCGACTCCAGGAAACCCTGCACCGAATTCGTG
>JAYVKA010000472.1:0-6580 GCA_043768885.1 Planctomycetota bacterium | reverse complement strand
CCGAATCGTAACAATGTCTCCGGATAGGAATGAA
Organism: Planctomycetota bacterium; assembly: GCA_043768885.1. Taxonomy (GTDB): domain Bacteria; phylum Planctomycetota; class Planctomycetia; order Pirellulales; family Pirellulaceae; genus BJ22. The sequence goes on along the minus strand of JAYVKA010000472.1, from coordinate 6,546 downwards.
GAGTCGCCCGGGTCAGGCCGTCGTTATCATGGAAATAGGTGTAGCCAATCTCAAGCTGGGCGACTCCACGCCCGACCGTTGAACTTGCCTCGGTAAAATCCGGCCGGTCGGTGACGATCGGTTCGTTCAAATCCGGGCCGCCAGATTCCTGCTGACCCGACCATTGCAACAGTGTTCCATTGGTTTCCTTTCCAAAGAACCTCGGCTCGTCTTCAAATTTCGATAAGGCGGAACTGTTCAGTTGCGGAATGTAACTGGAATCGCCCAACTCCTGGCTGGCAATCGACTGTATGCGATTTCCGTCCGCTTGCCCGATGACAAATGAAGGAAGCAACGCGAACAGAACGCAAACCACGAAAGCATTGAATTGCGGCATTGAATACTCGAAGCGATCCACGAGAAAAAAAAAGCCTCCGCCCCAATCAGTTTTCGGCTGGCAAGCCAAACCCGCTTTAGCCATGGCTAAAATTTCTTCCCGGTTGCCAGCAGTTTCGTTGGCAGCAGTTACACCCGATCAAGTCGAAAGTGTTTGAACTTGCAATCTCGATTTTGATTCCAAATCGACGAACCACGGGTAGATTGCCGGCACAACGAAAACGGTCAACAGGGTGGCGGTTACGATTCCTCCAATCACAACGGTTGCCAGGGGTCGCTGAATTTCTGCGCCGGCGGTTGTATTGAGTGCCATCGGCAGAAAACCAAAACTCGCGACCATCGCCGTCATCAAGACCGGCCTCAGCCGATGCCGCGCGGTATCGAGAGCGGATTCACGAGCCGTCATGCCTTCCAGCCGCGATCGCTCCGCAGCACTGACCCACACTAGCCCATTGAATACAGCCACGCCGAACAGCGCGATAAAACCAACCCCGGCCGAGATACTGAATGGCATTCCGCGCACGGCCAGCGCCAACACGCCTCCCGAAGCAGCCATCGGCACTGCCAGGAAAATCAGCGCCGCCAGCCGCATCGAATTCAGAGTCGAGTACAACAGAATCCAGATCAGCAACAGAACAATCGGCGTGATCAAAGCCAGCCGCAAACTGGCCGATTGCAGACTTTCGAAATCTCCTCCCCACTCCAGGACGTATCCCGGCGGCAGTTCAACGTCATCAGCCACACGTTGACGGGCTTCCTGAACAAAACTTGCCACATCGCGACCCCGCACGTTGGCGGCAATGAATGTTCGCCGCCGTCCCGCTTCATGTTCAATCCCAGGCGGCGATTCCTGCAATGAAAGATCGGCCAGCAAGCCCAGCGTGATCGGTTGGCCTTCGATCTGCCGAACGGGAACCCGATTCAGCCGGTCCATGTCGGTGCGCCACGATTCGGGCAAGCGGACAATAATCGGGTAGCTTGCGCGGCCTTCATAGACTTCGCCCACAACCTTGCCACCGATCGTCGCCACCGCATCCATGACTTCCGATGCCTGAATCCCATAGCGGGACAACTGGTCCTGTTTGGTGTTGATCGCAATCGTCGGGATCGTGGCCTGATAGTCGGCGCGGACATCGACGGCGCCCTGGATTGTCTTCAGAACCCGCTCGATTTCCTTTCCCCTGGCGGCCAGCAACTCCAGATCATCTCCATACAAAAGCACCGCGATATCTGCCTTGACTCCGGCGACCAGCTCATCGACCCGCATTTCGATAGGCTGTGTAAATCCAAAGACAACACCGGGCACGCGTTCGTTTAGTGCTGCCGAAATCTCTTCGATCAATTCGTCCCGGGATTTTTGTTTTGGCCAAGACTCCCCTGGTTTCAGCATGACCCACACATCTGTCTGATTGACGCCCATCACGTCGTTGGCGATTTCGGGCCGACCTGTTTTGCAGAAAACCGTTTTGACTTCAGGAAATTGATTGAGAACACCCTCGATTTCCAAAGACCGCGCGACGGCATCCTCCAGCGAAGCGCTCGGTAATCTGTTTCCCTCGATCAGAAGGTCGCCTTCATCCAGTCGCGGCATAAACTCGGCCCCCAGTCTTGCTCCGACCGGGACCGCGAACGCAACCACAAAAATCGCAACGCCCAGCGTGACCGCTGGTACTCTCACGGCCTGGGTGACGAGCGGAATGTAAATTCGTTTGATCAATCGAACAAGCAGAACTTCCTTCTCCTCCATCCGTTTGGGCAGGCCCAGCCACGCCAAGACCGGCATCAGCGTCAACGACAGGATCATCGACCCGGCCAATGCAAACAGAACTGTCAGCGCCATCGGCCGAAAGAGTTTTCCTTCTGTCCCCTCCAGCAGCAGAATCGGCAGGTAGACGACAGCAATAATCAACTCGCCAAACATCGTCGGTTTGCGAACTTCCAGGGCCGCATTGCGGATCACCGCAAATCGTTCTTTGACGGACAGGAATATGCCGGGGGCCAGCGAAGACGTTTTTTCAGACAACCTCCGCATGCAGTTTTCGATCATGATCACACTGCTGTCGACGATCAGCCCGAAATCGATCGCCCCCAGGCTCATCAGACTCGCACTGATCGCGGTTGCCATCATCAGGTTCGACGCGAACAACATGGACAACGGAATTGCCAGAGCAACCATCAACCCCGCCCGGAAATTTCCCAGCAGCAAAAACAGAATGACAAATACAAACGTGCCACCTTCGAGCAAATTGCTGACAACGGTCCGAAGCGTTCGATTGATCAGGTGTGAGCGGTCGTAGATGATCTCCAGCCGAACGCCGGGAGGCAGCGTTTGCCCAATCTCTTCGATTCTGTCGCGGGCGGCCTGAACCACCGTGCGGGAATTTTCGCCAATCAACATCATCACCATGCCGGTCACGATTTCGCCGCGCCCATCGCGAGTCGCAACGCCTTGCCGCGTCAGTGGAGCGAGAACCGTGTCTCCCAAATCCCGGACCAGAATTGGCAGGCCACCTTCCCGGCTCTTGACCACAACATTTCCGATATCGTCGATCGTTTTCAATAACGACTCGCCGCGCACAAATCGTTGTTCCCCCTCGTGAACGATATAGCCACCGCCGGCACTGACGTTGTTTTGTTCGAGGGCAACAATGACGTCGTTCAGGGTCAACTGGTAACTGGTTAAAGTCTCGGGATTCACCTGGACTTCAAAGGTTTTGTAAAAGCCGCCGTGCGAGTTGACTTCGGTCACGCCGGGCACTTGCTGTAATTGCGGGGCGACTTGCCATTCCAGTATCGATCGCAGTTCCATCGGCGTGTAACCTTCGCCCCGGACTTCGAACTGCAGAATTTCTCCGAGGGCCGTAGTCATGATTCCAATTTGCGGATCGCCATATTTTTCGACCCGTGTTTTCGCTGCCGGCAATCGCTCGTTCACCAGGCTTCGGGCCCGATAGAGGTCCGTGTTTTCGGCAAAGACGATGGTGACAACCGACAAACCCAGCCGCGAGATACTGCGGATTTCCTCGATGTCGGGCAGCCCCGCCAACACCGCTTCGACCGGATAGGAAACGTATTTTTCGACCTCGACCGGAGACAGCGATCCCGCATTCGTGATGACTTGCACTTGCGTGTTGGTCATGTCGGGAACAGCGTCGATCGGGATGTGCAGCGCGTTCCACGCCCCCAGCGCGGCCACCAGTGCGACCGTTGTGATGACCAGAAAGCGGTTGGCCAGACAGAATTCGATCAGGCGTGCGATCATTTTTCTTCTCGCTTATTCTTCGTTTTCAAGGAGAAGTTCCGACTTCAGCAGGAACGCACCAGAATCGACAACCAGATCACCAACGGCCAACCCGTTCTTGATTTCCATCAGCCCTTCAGACGATTCGCCGATTTCGATGTCCTTGCGCTCAAAAGAGTTTTCCGACGTTTGCACGAAAACAAAAACATCGGTCTCGTCGCGCTGAACGGAGGATTCGGGGACGACCAGTGCGGTCCGTGTTTCGGAGACAGGAACGCGAACCAAAACAAACATTCCCGCCCGAAACAGGTTTTTCCGGTTGTTAATCTCTGCAACGAGTGGAATGGACAAGGTTGTTTGCGAAACGTTGCTGCCAGTGAAGATCACTTTCGCATCGAAAGGCGAATCACCCAGTGCGGGCGAGGTGACTTGCAGCGTTTGACCATCGACCAGTCCAAGGGCCAGCCAATCCCGCTGGCTGATCGGAGCCTCGACCCAAACGGTCGTCGTGTCGGCAACAGCCAGAATCGTCTCAGCCGATTCGAAGCGGGTTCCCGGGCTGGCTTTCATTTCAACAATCGTTCCCGCAAGAGGTGAGCGGATTGTGAACGATCCTGGACCGGAAGTTGCGTCGGCACCGACCAGTGGATTGATTCCACCGGACAAAACCTTCAGCTCTTCGGTTGCCGCTTCGAAATTCCTCTGTGCAGATTCCAGTTTTGCATGGGCTTCCTTCAATCCCCGGTTGGCTGTGTACAGCGATTCTTCCATCGACGATTTGAATTTGGCACTTGCAGCCTGTTTCTTTTGTTGCCGTTCATCAGAGGTTGCGCCGGTCACAATCCCCTGCGATTCCAGCCCGGCACTTCGGTCGGCCGTTCGTGTTGAAGCGAGCATCTGGGCGTAGCTGGAAAGGAGTTCTTCGCCAGGGGTCCCCAGCGGAAGATCTTTGAACTGCTGTTCAACCACGTCAAACTCGGCGCCAGTTTCCAGCAGTTGAACCAGCTTCATCACATTCGTATGGGTCGATGTAACCCATGCCAGTTCGGCCTGCGCTATCTCGAATTGGGCTTGAGCATCCTTGACACGGGCCCGGACCAGGCCGATCTCCGGACCGGTCAGCGTTACCAGTGGCTGGCCCTGCTCCACCGCTTTTCCAATGCCGGTCTCCACTGACTGAACAATGCAGTTCACCGGAGCACGCATCGTTACAAACCGCGTTGGGTCGTGGCGGATTGTTCCAGGAACCTGGCGATTGACCTGGAACAGCGTTTTCCGAACGGGCGTTGCGTGCAGTTTTGCGGCCGCGAGTTTGGGGCCTGGCAGAGTTACATTGCGTGAGACTTCGGCAACCGGATTCGAATTCGGAGCGACATCGCCGTCCGAACCCGATGGCATCAGGTAATGACCGCCAAGGAAACCGGCAAGGGCAATGGCGGCAACAAACAGAACGGCACCGGTTTTTTTGATGGCGTTCGTGAAGCGGTGAACAATTGCCGACCGGCGACTGGAAGGAGGCATGAGAAATTCCGACAACTTTTCTGGGTGAAATCCGAAAGACTGCTAACGAAGCGTTTGTCGAGTCGGATTTCAAAGCTGAAAGGACTGAAGCTGCGCGCATATTTGCAGCGCAGTAGTTGACCGGAGCGAGTGCCAGAACGGAATTTTGCAACTGACGCAAGGATGGTTGGTCAGACGTGAGTCGAAAACGGTTAGCGGCAAACTCAAAAACTGAAAGTCTGTCGAATCAACCCACGAGAACAGAATGCCGAACGTGGCACCTTTGCAGATGCATCCGAAATGGTTTTCGCAGTCGTGGGAATCGTCGGTGGCGGGAGTCGGATTATTGACCGAGTCGCCTGAAAAACTTGTGGCCCCGGGCAAGTTCTCCGGACAAACATGGTGGAGGTTTCCATGTCCAAGCGTGCAATGCCAGTGCGCGACGAGAATCGCGATTCCTGAAATGATTGTCAAAGTCTGCCGCGGCATGGAGCTTGTCCTCTCCCGCCATCTTAATGCCGCCCCACCCGGTGTCAATGAAAACGCATGGTGACTCGGGCTGGCGGCGGTTTCGATTGTCGAAGCCCGGGCAAAGGCGCCGTCCCATTCGGAATAACCGGACGCAATCGGCAAAAAGGCCCTAGCCCTCCTCTTTTTCCCGCGACTCCGAACGGAAATCGACACAGATTTCAGTTGGCAGTTATGCAGCGTCAGTTCCATGGTCTGCGGACTGGCCTTCGATAAAGCCACCGATATTGAGGGAAACAGCAGATGAAACGTGATCTACCGTCGGCAGTCAGTCCGGACCTGGAGCGGGTATTTCGCGACTTGATCCAGGAAGAGTCCCAGCAGGTCATCAAGGAACGACGCGCTTCGCATCGTGAACCACTGGTTCGCCCGGTCACGATTGTATTGAAAGGCGAACATGGCAACGGGCCGCCAATAGAAGGTTTCTCGAAGAATTGCTCGCCAGCCGGTCTGGGACTGGTGACTTCTGTAAAGTTTGATGACCGCCAGATTGCCGTGATTGAAATTCACCGTCTCAGCAAACCATCGGTACGCGTCCTGGCAGAGTGCCGATGGACCGACACGTTCGGAATGGGCTGGTTCTATTCCGGATGGACGTTTCTGTCGTTGGCCAGAAACTGATCGTCTTGGCGGAAACCGGCTCAGGAAACGAACCCGCGCTTTTCCAAAACCTGGGCGATTTGTTCGACACATTCTGCGGGAGACAACCGGCTGGTGTCGAGGACCAGGTCGGGCGACGTTGGAGGCTCGAATTCGGCAGCCGATTCATCGTTGGCATCAACCGCCACGGATTTGCTTTGGTGGCGGCTTTGGCAGACTTCGGGTGGCGCGTTCAGATGAACCATCAGGAATCGCTCCCGCCCAACCAGGTCCGCAGCCTTCTGCCGATAATCCGCTTTCGG
>JAYVKA010000471.1:0-5299 GCA_043768885.1 Planctomycetota bacterium | reverse complement strand
GGATGCTGCCGGGATTGTCGCTGGCGAGTTACCTGGAGTTGGTGGACTGGACGGCGCGTTTGTGGCGACAAGGCAAGGCCCGGATGTCGTCGGAAGTGGCGGGAATCATGCAACGGATCGGAACGAGCGCGGAGTACTGGGAAGCCCGCATGAAGAAACTGCTGGGCAAGTCGCGTTTGCTGGGAAGCTATTTCGCTTGTACTCGCGATCGTCTGAAGGAAGTCGCCGCACGTCGAGGCGTGCATCATGTAGACAATGCGGTGCAGATCGCCTGACCAGGTTGACAAGCCCGCTTCGCTTCCCGCGATTCAAACCTCCGTCCACACCGGGCAGAGTTTCCATTTGGCTTCTGCATCATTCAGAGTCAGCGGGGCCGGCCGGTCGTTATCCGGCAATCGCCCGTTCAGATCGGGTATTGCCCATTCTTGGGGACTGGGACGGTCCCATTTCATCCAACAGCAACGCCATCCCTTTCGGACTGCGATCCTCACCCAAATCCGTCAGCATTGCAAACCTGGCCCATTGAATCATGCCTGTCCTTTTTTTTCCTTTTTTTTCTTTTTCTTTTTTTTTCTTTTTTTCTCTCTTTTCTCTTTTCTGTGTCCTTTTCTTTTTCTCTTTTCTTTTTCTTTAGACCCATTTTTCGGCTTGGGCAATACGGTTCGGAACCCTGTTTTTCAGCCGAAAAACGCGTCAGACCCCGGCGCGTGAATGGTTGCTGCGGCCGAGGTCGCGCTGGTACTGCTCCTGCGTCAACGATCAACAAGTTTCTGGTGCTTGTCGAGTTCGAGAAGACGAAAGCCCTTGCGAACATATTTGGCAAGTCCATCCCGAACTTCACGGGCTTGATCATCGTTGCGACAAATCGCTGTGAAACATAACGGAGCCTGACACCTTTTGCACCCACGGTTTTTGATCGCGGCTTAACGCTTTTCAAACCGGCAACCACAGCTGGAAACGGGAACCCGGATTGCCCGCGTGATAGACGAGCCGTCCGCCAAGATCCGCTGCAATTCTCTTGCACAGGGCCAAGCCCAGGCCAACACCCGGCACGGAACCGGCTGAATCGCTGTCCGAGCGGGAGAAGGCGCGAAACATTTTTTGCAATTGCTCGGCCGGAATCCCCGGGCCCTGATCGCTGACTTCCAACACGATCGAATGATCGACTGCCCGCGCGGCAAAACCAACATCGCTCGACAATCCGTTTCTTCCGTACTTGATCGCGTTGTCCATCAGGTTGACCAGTACCCGTTCGACCGCCTGAACATCTGTATGAACCTGTTTGTTGCGGACAACTTCGTCGATCGCCAGTTGGAGCTTCGCACCAGACGATTCGACATTTCTGTTGAGGACCGGCAAAATCCGATCCAGCATGTCGCCGACATTTGTTGTTTGACGACTGGTTTTGTTGGACCGGTTTTCCAACCCGGCATAGACCAGAACATTGTCGACCAGATGGCCCAGCCGCTCGGCTTCCGTCTTCAATGTTTGGATGTACTCTTCCCGTTGCTGCGGGTCTGAAACCATCCCATCGGCCAGCATCTCGCTGTACATCCGAAACGTGGTCAACGGTGTTCGCAATTCGTGACTGACAGCGGAAACGAATGTTGCCCGCCGCTCACTCAAACGCATGACACCCGCCAATAAAACGGCCAGCGCAATTGACGCGAACAAAGTCGTCGCACCGGCGGTCAACAACGCCGGCCACAATCCGCCCTTCGCTTTTTGGGCCTGTCCCGCCAGTGCATCGATTTCAGCCGAATTTGCGGGCAGGACCAGTTCGATTGGCAACGTCGTGGATGTTCGCGCAGGGTTTGCATCTTCGACATTGGTTACGGCGACAAAGCCTGCACCGGGAAACAAATCGGCAATTTCATTTCTGAGAAGCTGATCCAGCCTTTCCCAATCCAGCCAGCAACACTGCACAACCGGTTTTCCGACTGACTCGACTCGCCGGACCAACAGCAATTGGTCTTTCAACCATACCGGACGCATCATCCCAACGCGGACGTCATTGTTACTGTTGATATCCCTATTGAATGCGTTATCGATGGTGGCATTGAGCGCCATGCTTTGTGAATACTTGGCCCTCGAATCATTTTCCACACTGGAGCGGGATTGCGCATATTGAGCCATGTCGCGCCCGGGATCACCGGAACGATAGCCTTCCGGGCGCTGTAACCCGTTTTCATTGCCTGCTTCAGATTCAGTGGGCAAAACAGCCCAAAGCGGTACGTTTTGCGTTTCCACCTGTTTGTTCCCCAGAGGCCGATTCTGTTCATTCAGCCAGGGCTTGGACGCGACAAATTCGGATTTGTCGGCGCTCGGACATTCAAAACAAGCGACATCATAGCTGACCAGCGATTTGGCTTCTTCCAGCAAACTTCCGCATCGCGCGATATTCTCGGCGTCCACACCAAAACCCACGGCCTGTTCGCAAAAACTGCCTTGCGGCGACTGGGGCGAAATCACAGTCCCATCCGGATTGATTTGAAAGTGAATTCGAATCAGGTCCGAAGGCGACTCCAGCAGCGGGGATGGCTGCAACGTTTCGCTTGATCCCCTTACAACGGGACCGGAGTTTCGAAACGGCGAATAGTCGGCCGGATCCCGCGCCGATTCCTGGCTGATCAACATCGACATCAGCGAGTCAATTCGCCAAAACGCGCTGTTCACTTTTTCTTCAACGGTCAGGGCAATTTGGCCCTGCTCCAGTTTCGACAGCGCAGCATCACGCTCCTGTTCCATGCGAACGGTTCGCAAGGCGATCCACGTCAGCACAGTCGCCAACAGCAAAACGCACACGGCAAAGGCCAGCCAGATTTTCGGAGAGTTTTTCATTTTCGAAATGTCATTTTCAGACGTTGTCGCCCCGTTCAAACATGTACCCTTTTCCCCGTACCGTCAAAAGAATGGTCGGGCTCGTGGAATCGTCACCAAGTTTTTCACGCAATCTCGCGACATGCATGTCGATCGTGCGTGTCGTAATGCCTCTTGGATTCAAACCCCAAACATTTTCCAACAGCTCTTTTCGGTCAATCGCCCGGCCGGGATTGCTCGCAAGGTATCGCAGCAGCAGGCACTCCCGTTCCGACAACTCCCTTCGGGTTCCGTCGGATTGCCGAAACTCCCGACGTTCAAAATCGACTTGTCCCGTTTGCAATTCCAGCCCCGACACATCGGTCGGTCGGTGACAGGAGCGGCGAAGCACCGCCTCGACCCGGGCCAGCAGTTCTTTCATGCTGAACGGTTTCACAACGTAATCATCGGCACCCGCCTGCAATCCCGCTACTCGATCAGATTCATTGCCCCGCGCTGTCAAAATAATAACCGGTAATGTCGGCAACGCTGAACGGATTTTGCTGAGCACTTGCATTCCCGGCAATCCGGGCAACGCCAAATCCAGAAGCACCAGATCGGGATCGCGACTCAACGCCATTTCCGCCCCGGTCGCACCGCATTCAGTATCCAGCGTGCGATATCCGGAAAACTTCAACGAGTCCACGATGCCGCGGCGAACCGCCCGATCGTCTTCGACAGTCAGGACAAGTGGACCATTTCCGGCAATGTTCATTGGCCGATTCCCGGCGTTCTCAGGGCAAATCATCTCTTGTTATCCTGTTGAAAACGGGGTCTGACCCTTTGGAGACCCCACAAAACGCGATGAATTCGGGGGTCGGAAAGGGTCAGACCCCTATTTCAACAGGCTCCTACCCTATCCTATCGCAAGGAAAGGCGGCCAGCCACTTTTTTCAAAAGGCAGACCGCCACGTTCCCCCAAAATGAGTTTAACCACTTCAGTCGTCATTACTGCCGGCTTTTTCCTGAGTACCAGTTTTGGGATTGCTGTCAGAAATCAAAATCGACTCATTGCACCGCCGAATCACTATTTCTCCATCGAGGGCCAACTCGTTCTGACGCCCATCGGCAATCATCTTTTCCAACAGGCCGAAGTATTCTGACGAACCAAACCCGATTTCACGATCGACCGCTTTTTCCTGCTCAGTATTCAACGTCCGGCTATCGATCCATCGATTGCCCCTGCGGAAATACGCATTGTCATTGCATTGCTGGACGGTTGCGATGGATGCCTTGCTCATGTCCGGACAAACAAACGCGTTGCCGACATTTAGACAGAAAGCGTCGCGGTTGTATTGCTTGTTGAGTTCCTGATTGTAACTTGCCCAGCCGCTCCGGCTGTTCATCGCACGGGTCACCAGTTTGTCGTTGAGTTCAGCACAGTTGGCACTGACATTCGAAAGGTCGGTCCCTTCGGTTGCCAGGAACGCTGTGTATTCGTTTAGAATTCCAAACTGCATCGACAACCGAAGAATCTCCTGTGCCAGTTCAGCAACTCTTGGGTCGGTTCCGGTTGACGGCCCGGCCGTGGCAGTTGAGCTTTCAAGACCCCGGAGATTGTTGGCCGCATTGACGATGGCCGATTCCGCGCCGAGATCGCGGACTTGGTCAACCAACTGTCCGATTTTGCGACTGGCCCACAATCGTGCAACAAATGAATTGTTACCCTTCAGCGATTCCCCGACGTCAAAGCTCATGCGGAATTTTCGGTCGCGGCTTCCCTGTTTTCCTTCGATCTGAAACGTGAGCTGTTGTTCGCCGTGATAACGTCCCATCAGCACAATCTGATCTTCGCCATACAAGTCGGGCAGCGTGCCTGGCAACAAATCTGTGACCCGTCCCGAATCGGGTTTGCCATCGGCATCGACGATTCTCAATTGCGGACTGGAAAGTTGCGGACCCTGAAGAGCCCGAAAAACTTTGCCAACCGCGACCTCCACATCCTGGCCGGGCAACACAAACGTTGCGAATGCCCGCGAACTGACCGCGAGCTTGTCGAGCAGCGCCGTGTTTACATCGACGCCAACGCCAAATGTGAAGACCCGCTTGTCGAACTTGTTGTTTTCCGTAACCAGTTCGCGAATTGCCTTCTCGGACGTGTTTCCAACAGTCGGCAAGCCGTCTGTCAGGAACATCACCAACGGTAGCGCGTCGTCTTTCGGCTCGAATTTCAACGATTCGGCCAGTGCGTCGTACAAGTTGGTACCGCCGGTTGCCGTGATACCGGAAACGAATCGGCGTACGCTTTTCATCGACTCTACAGTTTTTAGTACCGAATTCTCGCTGAATTGTTCGACGTGGTCGTTGTAGACAATCACATTGAAACGTTCGCCCTCGTCCAGGCCTTCCAATACCTGAATCGCCGCGTTTTTGGCTTGGTCTATTTTCTCGCCCCCCATACTTCCCGAACGGTCAATTACCAGCGTCAGGTCACGGATCG
>JAYVKA010000470.1:0-7983 GCA_043768885.1 Planctomycetota bacterium | reverse complement strand
CGATTATCGGAGCTGGCTGGATGAGTCTCGACAGCGGAAGAGCCGTCTGGACTCAATCAATTCAGAGATTCATGGACTGGAACTCCAGCGACAACAGTTAACGGCGCGACTGGTCGAGCTTCGGGGCAACGCAGCTCTTCGATTGCAGGCTGAACAGGACGTGTCCGCCACCAGTCACAGCGTTCGTCATTTGTCGGGCGAACTCTCGCGGCTGGAAGAAATGCGGGACCGGCTGGACCGCGAAATTGCCGTACTGGATGCAGAACTTCAAGCCGAACTGGCCCGCCCGGTTGCCGCACCGGTCGCCGATCATTCCCGCCTGTTGCGATTGGTTGCATTGTTCGAGCGAATCGACGAAATCGATTTGCAGTTTGAATCGTGGCAACAAGTACACACGTCGATTCAGGAACAACGACTGGGACTACGAAATGAATCGGAGAAATGGACCGAAACCAAATTGCCTTCCGACGACCATCCGTTCCACAAGGTCTGGGAAATTGTCGAGCATATTGACTCGATCGTGGGTCAAATCGAAAACGGTGCCAATCCGAAAACGGATCGCAAGGAAGACGGGAAAATCGTGCGGGAATTGCGATTCTCCGATCATCCGGTTGCACACCAATTCGCCCGCGAAACCTCGACGAATTGCGAACGGATGGATGCCGGACTGCGAAGTCTGTTTGGCGAACTCGAAAGCCAATACCGGCAGCTTCGCCACAAGGCGGCCGCCGCCGAGATGCGCCAGCTTAGAAGGTCGTTTGACGAAGTCGCCGCTATTATGGCGAAACTGACCGATCGACGGATCCGGTTGGCCGAAGAGGCTGCGCACCTTGACCCGCAACTCGACACCGTGATTCAAAAACGCGAACGCGAGTTCATGCAGCTGCTGCGAACGAGCGGATTCCAGGCGGCCCGGGCACATTTTCTGGGCGAGGGCCTTTCGTACACTTCGACAGTTTTTACGAAGTCTGTTCGTGACACGGAAACAGCCAGTATTACAGCGTTGCGAAACCGGTTGAGCGAACTGACGCAACGGCGGCTGGTTGTCGATCGCGAATTGAGGCAGACCCGGGACCAGTTGCAGGCGGCACGAAACCGGCTGCACGAACAGACGGGTCTGCTGGATCGGTATCGGCAGAATGACACTGCGTCGATCGAAGCCCAGGAAGCCGACCTGTCCCGGCAAATTGCCGACCGACGCGCTATTACTGCCCAAATGCAACGGCAGATTGACGACGACAGCCGACGACCGGCTTGGGTACCTTCTCCGGCGTTGCAAATGGCCAGCCAGATTTTGGAGCGGCTCAGCAACGGCAACCTGAACCGGTTTGATTTCTTTGGTTCTGCCGAGAATGCAAACCGGCCGTCCGATTCATATCTGGTTTCCGGAGCCGGTGTTTCGGATCGAAGTGGCCGGCACCTTGGAATGGAAACTCTCCCTGCTGAATCGCGACGCGATTGCCGAATCAGTCTCGCCTTTGCAGCCCAGCGGCAAATGCGAATCCTCGGAGAAGAAATGCCGTTGGTCGCCGAGTTGTCGGGACCGAATTTGACCGAAGAATGGATGATTCGATTTACACGACTGCTCGAGCAACAGGGACTGGCCGATCACCAGGTTGTTCTGTTGTGCGATCGACGCCCGGTTCTCTCTTCGGACTCGGCAATCGAACGAAATGATCTGTTCCGAATCTACGATTTGAACAAAATTCCAGTCAGCGAATCCAATGCGCGAATTGTCAGCTGGCAACGATCGGCATTGCCCGCCATGCACGTGGAGCCGCCAGTCGTGCATGTCGAACGCGTCGACCAGCGGATCATCCAACAACCAACGCACCGGTTCAGCAGTTCCCTTTCGGAATTGCGGGCCGCACCGTTGCCAGTCTCAGAATTGCCGGCCGTGGAAACAGCGATCACGGAAGAGACGCTGTTGCGAAATCTAAGTCTCTGCCCAAAATCCGTTTGTGCTTCACTGGAATCAGCCCGAATTTTCACCGTCGCCGATCTGATGGAACTCGATCCGTTCGAGATGCCCGAATCGATTGACGAACGGGTTGTTTCCCAGGGCGATCTGGACCGGATTCAGGCTGCTTCGTGGTTGATGATTTGCGTGCCAGGACTGAGCGCGTCTGATGCACAAATGTTGGTGAACTGCGGAATTGTCGAGCCGGAACAGCTGGACTCGACCAGTGCCGACCAACTTCAATCCCGCATTGCCCGATATCTGGCGACAAATTCCGACAGTCCTGCGCGGGAAGCCGGACAACGGTACTTTCCGGAACGGCTGGATCGCTGGTTCCGAAGCTTGCGATCAACCCGCGACTCGTGGCGACGACCGAGCGGCTACAGCCGTCACGAACGACGCCGACCCGATGACTCGCGGCGCAACCCGGAAGGGGAGGATTATCAGACCGGTTACTTCTCCCGCGAAAAGAGTCGCGAATATCGTCCCGGAGATCGGTACTTTGACGACCAGGGACGAAGCCGCCCCAGCCTGTGGCGCAGCCCCGACGAGAACGATGATTCAGGCCGCAATCGACAACCACGCGAGACCAGAGAAACTCGCGAACCCAGAGAGCGTGAACTCCGGAAGCGGGAACCCCGAGAGCCAAGAGAACCGCGTGAGAACAGCGACCGGGATCGCGATCGGGATCGTGACGAACGCCCACGCACGGAACGGGACAATCGCGAGCCAGTTCGCGATCGCGCGGAGCCACCTCGGACCAGCACTCGCAGCGAGCCCGAAGGCCAACTTCCAAACGGAATGAAGTTCTATTTGAACCTTGACGATTCGGTCGAAGCAGCGCCGTCGATCGGTCCGAAGACAGCGGAGAGATTCGAAAAAATCGGCGTGAGATCGATCCGTGAGTTTTTGCGAACCACTTCGGAGTCGATGGCTGAGAAGCTGAAGTACAAACGAATCACGGCCGATGTGATTCGCCAGTGGCAGGACCAGTCGCGACTGGTTTGTCGTGTTCCGAATCTACGTGGCCACGACGCGCAGTTGCTGGTGGCATGTGGAGTCACCGAGCCGGAGAAACTGGAGGGCATGTCCCCCAACCAGTTGCTCAGCCTGGTCGGCCCCTACTCTGACACAAAAGAGGGACTAAAGATCGTCCGTTCCGGCAAAAAACCGGACCTCGCCGAAGTCACCGACTGGATCAACTGCGCCCGCCACACCCGCAGCCTGACCGCCGCCTGAATAGCCGGACCAAATTCGAATTGAAAAACATGCCGGAATGCAATTCCCACCGTGTTCCGGTTCGTTTTTTCGGAATCAACACCTGACGTCTATAGTGACGAACTCCATAAGTGCGAAACGCTGTTCGAACGCGCTACTTCATTCGGTCACAGTATTTTTCTGGAGCAGATGGTGCGATACATTTTTCATTCATTCGTCGTTGTTTCCATGGCATTCGTTGTTGCCGTTCAACCTGCTTGTGCACAACAACTGGCTGGGCGGCGGCCGAACATCATTCTGGTGATGACTGACGATCAGGGAATGGGGGACCTTTCCTGTATGGGGAACGAGGTGCTTCGAACGCCGCACATCGATGCACTTCACGCCAAGGCAACTCGGTTTACCGATTTCCAGGTTTGCCCGACTTGCTCTCCAACGCGGGCTGCGATTCTGGGTGGGCGACATGAATTTCGCAGCGGTGTGACTCATACGATCAATGAACGGGAACGGATGTCGCTGGATACGACGACTTTTCCTCAGCTGTTGCAACAGGCTGGTTACCACACCGGGATTTTTGGCAAGTGGCACCTGGGGGACGAAAATGCCTATCAGCCTTACAACCGCGGTTTCGAAGAAGTCTTTATTCATGGTGCCGGCGGAATTGGCCAGTCGTACAACTGCAGCTGCGCCGATTTTCCACCCAACCGAAAAAACCGCTATTTCGATATCGTCGCTTTGCACAACGACACGATCGTCCAAACCGAAGGATTTTGCACCGACGTGTTTTTCCGCGCGGCAAAATCATGGATCGACAAACAACGGCAATCAGACCAGCCGTTCTTTGCAATGATCACGACCAACGCTCCGCATGGTCCCTTCATCGCGCCCGACAAATACAGGCAACGGTATCTGGATTTCGGCTATGACCAGGAAACTGCGGCGCGGTATGGCATGATCGAAAACATTGACGAGAACTTTGGAGCCTTTGTCAGCCAATTGGCCGAATGGAAATTGCTGGAAAACACCTTGCTGATCTTCATGACCGACAATGGCCAGGGAAGACTGGCTGGAAAACTGCATGACAGGCCAGTAGAGCTGTTCAATGCCGGTTTTGGTTCCGGTAAAAATACCGTTCATGAGGGGGGCACTCACGTACCCGCTTTTTGGTACTGGAAAGGCGTCACGGCAGAAGGGGTCGATATCCCGGCCCTGACGGCTCATCTCGACTTGTTCCCAACGTTTTGCGAATTGGCCGGCGCGAAAATTCCGGATACCGTTCAAACCCTGGAAGGGAGGTCATTGGTGCCTTTGTTGGAAAACCGAAAGGCGAAATGGGATGATCGAATGCTGTTCACGCACTCAGGGCGATGGAAACAGAAATCCGACCCGAACCTGTCGAAGTTCTCCAACTGTGCGGTTCGAACCAGTCGATGGCGAATGGTCAACAATCGCGAGTTGTACGAACTAGCCGCGGACCCAAAAGAAACGACGAACGTGTTTTCAAAGTACCCCGAAGTCGTTGCGAAACTGCAAGCTGCTTACGACGTTTGGTGGCAGGAAAATTTGCCGTTAATGGTCAATGAAAACGCAGAACTTTCCGCAACCCAACCGCAAGTCGAGCGGTACGAAAAGCAGCTGGCCGAGCAAGGCATTCCCAAATGGGAAGATCAGTAGCCAGCATTCCGGTTGCCAGCACAGCATTGGGTGCTTTCCATTGGCGGAGCTTCTATTTCGAAGGACGACGGGTGAATTTGCTTAACCCGAATCCTTGGCGAGGGACCTGACCGGGTCGCTCGCCAACGCTTCGGGTTATGTTTTTTGGCAGGTCAATCCGGGGGTATTTCGCTCAAAAATCACATCGCGTTTCCCTTGACAGCGTAGTTTGAATTCACCTCTTCCGATTCCTCCTCAGAGTCGTTGTATTTTTCCCAGTCAGCCATCCGGGCTGGAATTTCCAAATCAGTAGATTCGACCGGAAGGCAGGTCGATAACTGACGATGAGCCGCTGTAGCGGGGGCTCGAAGGGGTCCGTGACTGTTTGCGGAACCACAACCCGATGAATGGCAAGGAAGCCAGTTCGCAGTGCCCGGTTCTTGGTGCTGCCCGGACCTTGCCCGTGCCGGAGACATTCTCATCCGGTCACGTCTGAAATGGAGGTCAGACAAAGATGCTTAAACGCAGACAATTTCTTGGTTCAATGGCCGCAGCATCCGTCGTGGCTGCCAGTGCAGTCGTGCACGGCTCGACGCCGAAACCTTTTGACATTACCTCCGATACCGCCGCCGATTTGAAATGGCGCTGCGACACGATTCAGACGGTGGGGCAGGCCCCACGAAATCGTGCCCCCGTGGTGACTGGTATCAGCCTGGACGGAAACGGCAACCAGCTGGCCGTCGTTGGTGATGACCACTTCGTCTCGATCTACAATTTCGAGGATCGGCGTTTTACGCATTTCCTGGCTGAGCATGAAGACTGGGTTCGCGCCGCGCAGTTCCAGCCAAATGGATCGCAATTCACTTCGGTCGGCAATGACCGCCGTATCCTGGTTTGGGATTCATCCAGCTGGTCCCGCCCAACGGAATTGGCCCGGCATCCTGCCGCGATCATCAACGCTGCTTACTCGCCTGACGGAACGAAACTGGCGACTGTCGGATTCGAGCAAACGGCTCGCATCTATGACATTCAGAGCCAAGTGCTGGAACGTCCACTCGAATGTGCCTGTGACGACAACCACGCCGTTGCATTTTCGGCGGACAGCAAACGGGTCGCGATCGGTGGCCGATGCGGTACGATTCGCGTTTGGGATGTCGCTTCGGCGGACATGATCGCCGAGTACAAGGCTCATCGCCAACGGGTTCGCAGCGTACGCTTTATCGCTGACGGTCATGTGATCAGTTGTAGCGATGACCAATCGATACGGATCGTACATCCGGACCGAACTGACCTGGTTGAATCGATGCCTCGCGAATCGGCCAAGCAGTTCGACATCCTGATGCTGGATAGCGAGACGTTTGCATCGGCCCGCAGCGACAATCGAATCGCGATCTGGAATCTTGCCCGGAAAGAACAGATCGGAATCCTGCAAGGCCACACGGGCACGGTGACTTGCCTGGCGGCGGATTCAAACCGGCTGGTATCGGGCAGTTATGACACGCAAGTTCGTGTTTGGCATCGGCAAGTTCATGCCGGGTTTCCGCAGCCGCGGCAAACCCAGGCCAATGATGGCTGGAATCAAAAGCTCAAATAATTTCCTGCGGCGTTGCGCTCACAGGCTTTCCATTTTTCGCCCGACCAGGGCGTTGTCAGGATCAGGGGGACAGACAATTGGGTATCGCAAAACGAATTGCCGATTGGGGCATGGGTCGCAACCGCAAGAACGCCGAGGCGGCCAAAAAGGCGGAGTCCAATGTCCGTCGTTGCCAGTTTGAAACGATGGAACCACGCCGGGTGCTGAGCGCTGATCCGGTCGTGATCGGCGTCACTTACCACGAAGGCGACGGTGGCCAGGACACCATTCCGGACTATTTCCAGGTCACGTTCCAGGGCGGCTCTCCAACAACCCAACTCAATACGTTCACGATCAATGGTGACAAGGATGCGACCGGCTCAGCCACTCGTGGTGACATGATCTTTGACGTTGGATCTGGCGGCCCAGGCGTCGATGGATTTCATGCTTTCACGTTTGACGCCGCCAACAGCATTGGAGTCACCGCGTCGGACGTGACCGGTTGGCGTGTGTCCGACGACGGAACCAGTCTGACTGTCGATGTTAAAAACTTCATGGCTGGCGACAAACTGGCCTTTACCCTCGACGTGGATGAGATCGAGCATTTCTCGCTCGACCCAATCGCTTCGGGTGTCGAGTTCGAAGGCTCGCAGTTGTCGGCTACCTTCTTCGACCCGCACTACACATTTGTCGATCGAACAGTTTCCGTCGATGTTCCCCGGCAAACTGCCCTTCAAAATCAACAGTCGGGAACCTTCTACGACTACTACGACAAGCTGGTAGCCGAAGGAAGCCGATTGGCTGGCGACACAATCAACCTCCGCGCTGACAACGATCTGGGCCAGCAAAACCGCAGTGCCGGTACAGTCGACGTCTACGATCTGGTCCCAAAACCGATCACGATATCCGGCCATGTTTATCATGACGAGAACATCAACTGCGTCCAGGATCCAAACGAATCGGGAATCGGCGGCGTCAAAATGACGTTGCAGCTGCTGAACAATGCGACTGGCCAGTATCAAAACGTCGCTACGACTTCGACGAACGCCAACGGATTCTATGAGTTCGGTTTGAACCTGAATCTCCAGCCAGGAACGTATCGCGTTGTCGAAACGCAACCGGCCGGATTTCTGGACGTGGGAGCGAGCGCCGGAACGGTTGCCGGAACGCCTACCGGAACGGTTACCAATGACGCTGGCGGACATGAAAACATCATCGCCGGAATCACGATTCCGCTGGGTGGAACGGCAGCGACCGACTATGACTTCAAGGAAGTCCGGCCCGCGAAAATCTCCGGCCACGTTTGGCACGACCGCAATGACAACGGGCGGATCGATTCAGGCGAAGAAGGGATTGCGAACGTCCTGATCCAGGTTACCCGAGTCGGAGCGAAAGACGGCGTTGTCAAAGACCCGTTCGCCAACTCAACGCCAATTTTTGTCCGTACCGCCGCTGATGGATCGTACTCGGTTGATGGTTTGCCTCCCGGCATTTACGAAGTTGTTGAGATCAACAACTACCCGGTCGGCGCGAATCCGTTGGCACCGTATCTGGACGGGAAAGACGCTGTTGGAACGGT
>JAYVKA010000469.1:0-6180 GCA_043768885.1 Planctomycetota bacterium | reverse complement strand
AAATCAAAGTCGTCCACCATCCCTATCCGGAAGTGCGACGCCTGGCGTTCAGTCCCGATGGTACTCGGTTGGCGGCCATCACGTATAGCAGTTACTTCCTGTGGGATACGCAGACCTGGGAACTTGTCGGCGGAGTGAGAGGGCACAATCGACTCGTTCGTTGCGTCGCCTTCAGTCCGGACGGAACCCAGTTGGCGACCGCCGGTGATTCAACGGATATCAAGCTCTGGGACACTCGAACGGGAAACTTGATCAATACGCTCAGTGGACACGCCAAAACGGTATGGGGCGTCGCCTTTAGTCCCGACGGGACGCGACTCGTATCCGCCAGCGAGGACAAAACCGTCCGGATCTGGAATACGCACGGCGATAACGATCTCACGCTGAGCGGGCACTCGGAACATGTTCATTGCGTCGCCTTTAGTTCGGATGGCAGGCAACTCGCATCGGGGGCAGAATCGGTCATCCTGCGGGACGCACAGACGGGCGATGCGAAGTTCAGGCTGAATGGGCATACGGCTAAAGTCAACGAGCTTTCCTTTAGCCCGAACGGGACGCGGCTTGCTTCGGCAGCGGATGACAACACGGTTCGCCTGTGGAACACCGAAACGGGTGAAGAAATCGCCGTCTTTAAAGGGCATACCCATTGTGTTACCGGAATCGCGTACAGTTCGGACGGTAACAGACTCGTGTCTGCAAGTCGGGACGGGACAATCAAACTCTGGAACGCGCACGCAAATGAGGAAACCGCGACGCTCACAGGCCATCAGGGTACGGTCTACGGTGCTGCATTCAGCCCGGATGGTTCGTGCATTGCGTCCGCAGGCTATGACAAAACGGTCAAGCTGTGGGACGTAGAGACCGGCAGTGAAATTCGAACGTTCACTGGGCACACCGGGCTCGTGGGAACTGTGGCGTTTGATCAGTCGGGTAAGCGACTTGTGTCAGGCGGCTATGACACAAAGATCCGGGTATGGGATGTTGCCTCAGGCAAGCAAATTGCGACCGTTCATGCCAGCAGCGGCGCAATATTTGGGGTCGCCTTCTCTCCTGATGGCAAACGGTTCGCAGCGTGTGGAACAGACCACTCCGTTCAACTATTCGAAACCTTGAGCGGTCAGGAGATCATGACCTTTTTCCCAGGCAACGATGGTGTTGAATCCGTCGCCTTCAGCCCTGATGGCACTCGGCTGGCCGCCGCCGTCGCCGGAATAGGTAACATACGAATCTGGGACGCACCACATAATCACGAAACCGCGATCCTCAGCGAACATTCCGATACGGTGACAAGCGTGACCTTCAGCCTCGATGGTTCACGAATCTACTCGGAGTCCGAAAATGAAAAACTGGTCTGGAATGTCGCGACGCGCGAGACGCTTCCAGATGCAATGTGGGAGCCGCCTGAAGTGATCACCCACACTTCTCCCGATCATCGATGGTTTGTGACCACCGAATCAAGCAATGTCGTGTTGGTCGATCTGGACTACAAGAATGCCCCCGACGAAAAAGCAAGGCGAAAAACGAAAGCACGCTTCGATCCGTTCTGGCATCAAGAGCAGGCGACAGACGCCACCACAGCGAAGAACTGGTACGCCGCAGTTTTCCATTATGCATTGCTGATGCAGAACGATCCTGATCGGGCGTCGTTTTACGATGCCTTGCAATCATCCTACGAACAACTTGTCTCCCAGTTTGCAGACGATGGGCGTGACGTCGATTCTCACCTCGCGACCATCGTTAAAGAATCTCTCCGGCTCCCACGCAGCAGCAAATAGCCCGAAACAAGTGCGGCTGAAGCTCAAACGATGAACAGTGCAACATGGCAAAGTGTCAAGGCTCCTGGCGCATTCGAACAGACACCACTCTCGGATCTGCCACTCGGTCGATTCCGCGAGGTGGTTCGGCAACTCCGCTAACACCCGGATTGAATCCGAACGATTTGAAACGGTTTTTCGGAGTGCGGACTGCGCCACGCATTTGAGTGATGTATTTGTACGGGCCCGGAATCGTGATTTGGTTTCAGGCCCGGTTGTGCTCGCTGATTTCGCTAGCATGGTGTTACACGATCGATGGGCGGGATCGCAAGTGTTTTGAGCGACTGCAGGATTTCTTGAACATTTCTCCAACTGAATCATGACGTCCATTCTGGAAATTGCCATTTTCTCGGCGTTTCCCAAATTGTTTGCTGAATCAGGGGCGATCGCTTCCCTGGTCTCTGCTATCACGTGAGAAGAATTGCTGGCCGGACATTGGTATAGCTGTGATTTTGCGGGATTCCGATTGGACTGCCTGCAATTGGAACCCGATAAAAACTGATGGGATTATGCGGAATTTGCCGACTGGGAGAATTCCCCCTCGAAAGGGTCGCCCTTTCAACCGCTTCAAAGTACGAAACCGGGAAGAACTGTTCCCTGCTTTTTGGCATGAAGTTGATCCGGTAACCGTTCGTTTTTCGGCAACAGACTGAATGAATTAGGTGGGCTGAATTTTGATCGCGTCGATGCAGGCAATGATTCCTGCAGTGTAACTCCAACAGGGTTTTGCTGATGATCGCAGACAACAGTACGACTGATCTGGCCACGGGCACGGAAACGGGTGTGAATGTGGCCATCGCCAAACCCAGACCGGTGACGACATCGCGCGTTACGGCATGGCAACGAATCGAATCGGCTGAAACCGTTTTCGGCCCGCCCCCACCACCCAAATGGATTCCGCCCAAACGCCCGAACATCGTTTTTCTTTGCATGCACAAAGCCGCCTCGACGTTTGTTGCGGATGTCTTGATGCAAAGTATCGCGATTCGGACCGCTCACTACGACCTGTTCAACGTCGGATCGATGGTGATCAAGTATTTTCAGGAAAAAAAAGAGGAGTATGGACTGCGTCCGGCACGCAACCTCAAAGAGCAGGAAGACCAACTCCGCCGCTGTTTGGGCGAATGGAAACTGCCAACCTGTAATGGACTGATCAGCCGCGTGTATCCGGGACATATGCCAATCCTTTCAGAAGCACTGGGAACAGCGATCCCTGGCAAGGGGCAACGGATGTGCGTCATTCGTCGCGATCCGCGGGACGCCCTGATATCGCTTTACTATTCCATGACAATCAGCCACAGCACCGAGGACATTGAAGGCGATCCGGACGTCTATCGAAACCGTCGCGAGGATTTACGGAGCCAAGACCTTCAGGCCGGACTAAAGATGCTCTTCCGGAATGAAGGACTCGATTGTACGACGCGGGAATTCATCTACTGCACCGATCTGTTACGGTCCAATAAGCGGGTTTGTGACTTGCCCTATGAATTGTTGATGAATGATCCGGAGCAGTGGCTGAAAAAGTTTGTGCGGTATGGAAAGTTGCAGGAATACGTCGACAACGCCTGGACCGGGGAAATGCTGGGGCACCTCCAGCCACCGGAAATCGAAGATCCGGGTTCACACAAGCGGCGAATGAGGCCCGGAAACTGGGTCGATGTGTTTGACGATGAACTCAAAGACATGATGCAAAAACGGCTGGGCTCGCGCATGGCCGAATTCGGATATCACTGGTAATACACCGCGATTCGATCGTCAGGGACGGGGTCTGAATTCATGTTGCAAAAAACCAAACAAGCCTGGAAGAGACACAAGTGCTCGATCCGTTACTGGACGGGACAACTTGCGTCGCGTGCTCCACATCGTCAGGTGGCGATTGCCTGGCTGGACCATTTGCGCGTCAATCGCGGAATCAATTTTCCGCTAATGGGTTTGCGGCACCATGAACCGCAGGAAATGGATCTGGATTTCTACCAGCAAAAACCTTCCTGGACTCGCACTTCGGACCTGCCGGTCATTTCGCTGGTAACACCGAGTTACAACCAGGCCGCAATGCTGGAGCGTACGATCCAAAGCGTCCTGTCGCAGAAGTATCCGAAACTGCAATACGTGATTCAGGACGGTGGATCGACGGATGGATCTGTTGAGATCATCAAGAAATACGAACACTTGCTGCACGGATGGGAAAGCTGCCGCGACGAGGGGCAATCACACGCTATCGAAATGGGTTTTGCCAAGACGGATGGCCAACTCATGGGCTGGTTGAATTCGGACGACATCCTGATGCCAGGTTCGTTGTGGGAGATCGCCAATTTCTTTCGGCGAAACTCCCGGATGGATGTTGCCTTTGGCCATCGGGTCATCATCGACGAACAAGACCGAAAAATTGGACAATGGGTTTTGCCCTCCAACACCCATCACTACCTTCCCTACGCCGATTATCTGGCTCAGGAATGCGTGTTTTGGAATCGCCGGATTTGGGACCGGGTCAACGGAATCGACCGCTCATTTCGTTTCGCCATGGACTGGGATTTGTTCCTGCGTTTTCGCAAAGCAGCGGGCCGTTTTCGTCGCATTCCAAAATTCATAGGCGCATTTCGAATTCACGAAGCGCAAAAAACCTCAGCCCAGATTCACGACATCGGCTCCCGGGAAATGGAACTGCTGCGGACCCGGGAACTCGGTCGGGTACCGGAACCCCGTGAGCTATCGAAACGTCTGGTTTGGCTCTACTGGAAAAACTACTTGCTCGAATCGGCGGTGCAGCGCGGTTTGTTCAGCGTTTCCTAAACTGTCTTGTTTACCTTCTGGGTTCTCCAGTCTGGTATTTGGAACATTAAAACACAGCTGAATCGCCGTGAAGTCTGGCAACTTCCTCCAGAATGAATCCGGGTACCCAATCGGAATGACACCTGTCGTTCGAATTGCAAACAAAGCAGGATTTGTGACCAACCCGGGTCAAATCAATTGCCCGGAATTGAGCATTCCCGCGACCGTACTCACCGCGATCAACAGCCAACCGCGACACTTCCTTGCATTCCAAGATGCCACGCAAACGACAGGGAGCAGGACTGCGAGATGGAGGAAGGGCGTCTGAAGGCAATGTATGAAATTCATGATTGCTTCTTTTTGGAATTTCGCAGCGCAAAACACTTCATTTGCTTTGCGTCATGACAACATCTTACGGGACGATACTGATTTCAATCTGAAAAATCCAGATCGCCGGCCTGGACCCGTGCCTTGGCGGCGCGAACGAGGCTGGCAAAGACGGGCCGTTGTTTCTCTCCCAGTGTTGACTGGTCGATCTTTGCCAGAATCTCCAGCGACTTTCGCGGACGTGATTTTTCTTCCAGTAGAATTCTCCCCTGATTCAACAACAAACCCGTAGTTCTTGCGGAATAATTCGCAAGGTACTCGTCCGAATAATACAGCACATCGTCCCAGCGCTTGGCCTGTTGCAGCAAAGTCATCAGCCGGACGAGCTGCGGTTCGTCGAGCCGTTCGTCCGGCCGGCTTTTTCGCAATTTCTTCAGCAACCGGATCGATTCGTCAATCCGTCCGGCATCCAGGTGCATGCCCAGGGTTTTTCGAATCACGTCCAGCCGTTGTTCCACTTCTGCTTTGGATTCTTCCATCGCCTTTTTGTCGGCAGCGGTTTTCTTGCGCTTCTTTTTGCGAAGCGGCTCCTTGCTCCCGATGTTTTTGATCCGAGACCACATATCGAGGCCTTCGCAATCCACCCGGTCCATCACCAGAACGACCGCCCCAACAGCCATCCCGGCGATCGCACCCGTCACATGCAGCAAGGGTGTGCTCAATTCAAACCCGCCAAACATTGCCGAACCAAAGTCAGCCAAAAAATAGATCGCGGCGATAATGAGAATGGGAATATCAAAGAAAAAAATCCGGGGCATCAGAAAAATGACGAAAACAAAAACGAACTTGATATTGTCGCCCGGTACCCACAACGCTGCCACCATCATCAGCGAGTAGATAACTCCACTTGCTCCAAGCGCAGGAGGTGCCGGACTGAACAGAAACATCGTCTGGCCCAAACAATTCTGCAAAAGTCCGCATCCCATATATAGAACCGCAAACCAAAACGGACCGATCCGGCCTTCGACGACCAGCCCAAAGACCCACAGGAACAGCATGTTGCCGATCAGGTGCACGAGGTTTCCGTGCATAAACATGCAAGTCAACCATTGCAACGGATGCAGCCCGTCTCCATGTGACAAGGCCCACGGTCGCCAGCCGGGAACTTCGATTGCGATCAGGTCGTCTTGCCGTTCTTCTGGATCCATTCCCCGCTGTTGAATCAATCGCTTTACCTTGTCGAGCGGGTCTTCGTCCCTCTCGAAATCCT
>JAYVKA010000468.1:0-2453 GCA_043768885.1 Planctomycetota bacterium | reverse complement strand
CGCGATCTGGCGACCCGCCTCCCACTGAATCGGCAGCAACGGCAAGCCATCCAAATCCGTGGTCTCGAGGTTGTTCAAATCGGGCATCACGACCGCCTCGGCACCGCTGGCGGCCAAACCGACCGGCCCACCGTCCGGCCCGAGCGGTAAGCTCCGCAACGCCGAACGCAAGGCCCGCGTCAAGGACGATTGCGCGGCCCGAAGACGCAACCCTGCATCCTCGAGCAAGGAGATCGAACAGATCGCCTCGGGTTGCTGCGTGGCAATCAAACCCATCAAACGTTCCAAAATCACTTCCAAAGGCGCGTTGCGGGCGACCAACTCGAGCACATCGTTGCGGTCCTGCTCCAGAATCCGGGATTTGCGGTCCACGTTGATGTCCAACATCACGCCGCGAATGTGAAACGAATCGCCGGTTGTGACGACCGTGCCGATGTCACGCACCCAGACTGCGCTGCCATCCGCAGCCATGAACCGGTACTCGGACTGGTACGAACGCCGCTCGAGGATCGCGGTGTCATACGCCAGCATCGCCCGCGCCCGGTCGTCCGGGTGCACGTGCGATTCCCAGAACTCCGGCTCGAGCCAGACTTCGGGCGCGTAACCAAACATGGCCCGGACTTGTGGCCCAACCTTGGTGCTGGTCCAATCCGGGCCGTGCACCTCCCAAACCACGCCCTGAATCGCATCGACCAAAGCGCGATAGGCGGGCTCGAGGTTGTTCAGGACTTGACCGGAATCGGGTTCAGACGAGGTTGGCACGGATGCTTCGGGCGCATCGGCTGGGTCTGAATTGGCCCTCGGTTTGCGCGGCATTGTAAAACCTCGAGAAGAAGCGTTGGCGATGGGTTCGTTCCGGCCCGACGACTCCCCCGAATCGTGGCCTGCGGTCAACAGTGAGAAGAAACCTCCATGATCGTACCGGCTGGGGAATTGATGCGAAGTAAAAAACCATCGTTCGATTGCCAAAGCTGCTTTCGCAAAGGGCATTTTCCCAGCCCCGAAACGATACACTCCAACCATGAAGCATTTGCCCACCAGTACCACCACCCTCGGCCTGATCGTGATGGTCGCAAGCCTGACGTTTGCGTTCGGCTCGAGTCAGACCGAAACCGAAGCCACACTGATCGCCGCCGGAGACATCGCCAGTTGCGAAGAGACCGGTGACGAACAAACCGCCAAACTGATTCAAACCATGCTCGAGAAAACACCCGCCACGGTTGCCGCGCTCGGTGATCTGGTCTACCCGACCGGCAAACTCGAGACGTACAAGAACTGTTACGGCCCGAGTTGGGGCCAATTTTTGAAACAGACGAGGGCCGCAATCGGCAACCACGATTACGCTGGCGGCACGGGTAAGGGTTACGCCGCATACTTCGGCAAGGCTGCCGGACCCAGCCCGGAACACTACTACAGCTACGACCTCGGGAAATGGCACGTGATTGTTTTAAACAGCAATTGCTGGGCGGTCGGCGGTTGCGAACTGGGCAGCAAACAATACAAATGGTTGCAGGCCGACCTCGAGAAAAACCAGACAAAATGCAGCCTCGCGTACTGGCATCACCCACGGTTCTCGAGCGCCTTGCATGGCAATAACAACTTCATGCAGGACGTCTGGGCGTTGCTGGCGAACTCTGGCGTGGAAGTGGTCTTGAACGGACACGATCACGATTACGAACGCTTCGCACCGTTGAACGCCGCCGGGAAACCATCCGAAAAGGGAACTCGAGCCTTCGTGGTCGGTACGGGCGGTAAAAACACGTACCCGTTTTTGATCACCAAACCCGGATCACAAGTTCGCAAAACGGGCGTGTTTGGCGTGCTCGAATTGAAACTGGGAGCCTCGAGTTACGCTTGGAAATTCGTGCCGGTGGCGGGGAAGACGTTCACGGATTCCGGCGGCACGAACTGTCACTGAGCATTCGTGGAAGACATCAAGACATCCTCAAACGCGGAATACAACGCGCCTTCCGCGTTCGCTCGAGCCATCAATGCCAAATATCCTGGGTCACTGCGCACGGCGGCATCGGAACGCTGGTAGTGCTCGAGGTCGTCGTACTCAAAAATCGCTACGACACATGAACGCTCGAGGTCTTGCCAACGCCCAACCGTGCGCGTCCCATAATGCGAAAAAATTGGTTCGAGTTGAGTGTGAAACAACGCATTGAACGCCTCGAGCCTCGCCGGAATGATCGTGTACGTTCGCATTCGGTAAATCATGGTGAGTTCCACTCGAGCCCGTGCGTGGCAATTCTTCGCAACATGACAGCCGCCTCGCCCGCCCAAGTGGAATCCTCGAGACTCCAGGCGAGCATCAGCAATGCGCGAACCCGGACAAAGTTTGAAATTCGAGATTGGACGTGCGGCAAAGCCCGCACACGCTCGTAACCCTCGAGAAAATTGGCAAAATGCGACTCGAGGTTTGGAAACGGATCGCACTCGTCCTGCAAAAG
>JAYVKA010000467.1:0-2322 GCA_043768885.1 Planctomycetota bacterium | reverse complement strand
GGCATACGGAAAAAGCCGGGTCAGACTGTATTCGTAGTCCTCGGCCGCTTGCTCAAGCGGAACGGCTTTTGATTTTCCGAGATTGATTCCCAACACACGCGATTTTCGAAAACGCTGGACCTGAGTCATTCTTGAATGCAGCGACTGGGCAACGGCATCAGCCCCGGCACTGTTGAAACCCATTCGATTGATCAACGCCTGGTCCATTGGCAACCGAAACAGTCGTGGCGGGGGATTACCCGGTTGAGCCTGGCCGGTTACCGATCCCGATTCGATCGCACCGAATCCCAGATTGCCGAGCGATTCAAACCAGCGCACTTCTTTGTCAAAACCGGCCGCCAAACAGACTGGTGACGGAAAATCCAGCGTCATGCAATGCACGGACAGCCGGTCGTCGGGTGTTCCAGCTACACTTTGAACGATCGCCCGAGCGCCGGGCAAACGACAGCCTGCAGAGTAGACCCCCATCGAAAGATGGTGAACAAGTTCGGCAGGCATTCGAAACAGAAGCGGACGAAGTAGACGGTTCCAGACGGTCATGAATTCGTTGCTTTTATCCGAAATTCAAAATGCATTTCACACGCCAGTACTTTGTGATCACTTGATCTTCAAGCAGTGGATCTTGCCAAAGAACCTGTGGTGCAGGGAGCTTTCGCAAGATCCACTACATTCGATCCCACGTCTTGGTTGTTCCAGTGCACCAGGTTGCGACGATCGCGATCAAAGCCTCAAGCCGAATTGTTCTCCGCCCGATTTGCGGGTCTTGCCGCCCTGCAAAGGTTCGCCGGATCCTTTCACCGCCAATTCGCGAGGTGCTTCATCGATTTCCTCGTCCTTTTTCTTGTCGGATGGTCTTTCCGGAGGCGTTTGAGTCGCTTTCAATGACAAACCAATTTTCTGACCTTCGACGTCCAGCGACAAAACCTTGACTTCCACTTCGTCGCCGACTTTGACAATGTTCTTGACGGCAATTACACGATGATGAGCCAGTTCGGAAACGTGAATCAAACCTTCAATGCCGTGATCCAGTTTCACAAAGGCACCGAACTGGGCGAGCCTCGAAACAATTCCCTTGACCAGTGTCCCTTCTCCGAATTTTTCGGCCGCATGTTCCCATGGATGTTCCAGCGTGTCGCGATGTGAAAGTGAGATGCGACCGGCTTCCTTGTCGATGCTCTCGATTTTCACCTTGACCCGTTGGCCTTCTTTTACGACTTCGCTGGGGTGCTTGATCCGGGACCAGCTGAGTTTGCTGATGTGGGCCAGACCTTCCACTCCACCGATATCGACGAACGCTCCGAAATCCAACAGCCGCGTTACGATCCCTTCCAGCTCGACGCCGGGTTGAAGCGTCTCCATCATTTTGCGGCGGGTTTCTTCGTACTCGCGGTCCAGAATCGCGCGGCGGCTAAGGACCAGTTTCTTTCGGCCAGCGTTTACTTCCGCAACCAGGCAAACAAATTTCTGGTTCACGTATTCGCCAAACTGCTCGACACGAAAGCGTTCAATCTGGCTGGCCGGAATAAATCCGCGAAGGTTTCCAACAGCGACTTCCAGTCCGCCCGTGTTGGCTCCGGTCACTCGTGCTTCGACCACGTCGTCACGTTTGATCGTTTCCCAATCACCTGCATCGGCTGCCACGCCGGGCATGCCGAGTTCATACAATCCGTCCTCTTCATTTTGTGAATGAACGACGACTTCGACCAAAGAGCCCGGAGCCGGTAGTTCTTTGAACTGGCGTTTCGGAATGATTCCCTCAAAGCGTCCCTTCAAGGTGACGAGAACATTTTCGGCATCGACGCGGGTTACCGTCGCCTTCAGTCGTTCGCCCTCTTCAGGTTCCGCAGGTTGCAAAGCCGCTTTCTCGACCACATCGTCCATCGACAATCCGCTGAGGGCATTTTCGATTTCGCTTTCGATGTCGTCACTGAGTCCCACCGCCGAACGTACTTCCGGAGCGGGAGGAGCTGCCAGTTTGGGTTCGGCCATCGACGAATTCAATTCTATCCGGTTCTTCTCGGCGCGTTCGACCACGGTCGGTTTGGAAGGCGCGAGTTCGATGCTGGCTACGTCTCGTTGCGACCCAATCGCGATTTTCTTGCGGGGAGAGTCTGCGTTTGACTCGTCCTGGCCTGGTTCATTGGTTGAAGATGCGGGCGATTGGTTTTCAGGAGAATTCATGATTGCGTTAAAAAGAACGGGCGGGCACAAAATCCAATACGTGGTGGAGGGACTTCCCTAATTCCCTGAAGTCATTGCGGCCAGGAATTGGTCGCAGAACATCTTACAGTTTATTTTGTTTGCATGTGCCGAGTAAGGGCA
>JAYVKA010000466.1:0-7865 GCA_043768885.1 Planctomycetota bacterium | reverse complement strand
GTTCACCCGACAGGCACGTTGCCCGGTTGGTGTTACCGCGAACGACTCGGGACGGTCGATAATTTGGTTGATCGCGATCCGGTACTCGTCCAGGAATTCGTCACCAAGACCCCTGCGCTTTTCGTCGAACCAATTGGCTGCCTCCACCAGGTCGGCCGCAACTTCAGGACGTTAGCGAATCGCTCGCATCAGTGACGGTCTCGCAAATTCTTTTCAATTTCATCTCCAGAAATTGCACTCTCCGGATTCGCACGACGAGCAGCCACGCGACGATTCAGTTCTGCCTGCTGTTCTGGCGAGACCGGAATTTCTGCTTCTGCCGGAATCGAGTCCCAAAGCGTACGAATAATTTGCAATCGCTGGACGACAGGCAACGATGACAGTTCGGAAATAGTCTGCTCGATATTCATGGGACTTTCTCAACGCAACAAGTGCATGGCAATCAGAATTGTAACTTCATCTCGCCAGGCAGACTACGAATTTTTGACAAAGTTCAGCATGACACTGGCCTAATCTACCTGGGTTTCCCCGGCTGGACCTTGATTGCCGAGGCGTTTTCCATACCGAATGAACAGTCTAATGATGGTGCCCGCCGATGCCGTGGGCGTGGCCGTGTTCGAGTTCCTCGGGGCTGGCGTCGCGGACGTCGCGGACGGAGACGGCAAAATTCAAACTGACGCCGGCCAGCTGATGGTTGCCATCGACCGTTACTTCGTCGTCGGTAATTTCGACCACAGTGATTACCATCGGGCCGTCTTCGACATCGACCTGAAACTCCATGCCTGGTTCCAGATCCTCGATTCCCTCGAACTGTTTGCGGGCAACTTTTTGCTGCAACTGTTCGTCCCGCTCACCATAAGCGTCGGCAGGCGGAATCCTGATTTCGAATTCGTCACCAGCCGACTTGCCAGCCATTGCAACTTCCAGCCCCGGAATGATCGCGCCCGAACCATGCAGATACGCCAAAGGCTCGCGACCGTTCGAGTTGTCTATCTCTGTTCCCTCGTCGTCCGTCAGTCGATAATCAAACGATACGACCTTGTTTTCTTCCACTTTCATTGATACGTCATCCAATTGGGTTCTCAGTTTACGTTCGTGATTCCCAATCGTAACGGACCACGGCTGGCTGTACACCACGTAACCGGCGAATCAATGTCGCAGCCTTACTCATACAAAAGAAACGCCTGGCATCGGCGACGAAAATCACCAGTTCCCGATCGAATGGCGTTTGCCAGTTCTTCGGTATCGACGCCCGACACAAGTGAATCGAACACCCGTTTGTTCCCCAACAACCGGTCAAATTTTTGAATCTCCCACTGGCCCGGATGTAAACCGCGCAGTGTCATCGCAATGGCAAACCCCGTCTCGACTGGATCAAACCTCGCCCGGTCAATCACGCACAGATTGATTCCCGAACACTCTTGTCCTTCGAAAGTGCTCGATGCCGGCGTAAACAAAACGGGCACAAAGACAACGCCGGGAATCTGCTGCTCTGTCAGTCGTTTCGCCAGCTCGCTTCCATCCATCCACGGCGCACCCAGGATTTCGAACGGCGAATCGGTTCCACGACCTACCGAAACATTCGTCATCTCGAACAAGCCCACTCCGGGATACAACAGAGCCTGATTCAAACTTCGGATATTGGGCGATGGATTGATCCAGGTCAGCCCAGTTTGGTCCCAAAACATCTCGCGCCGCCAGCCTTCACAACGAACAACCTCCAATTCCAAGTCCAGCTTCAACTCTGCCCGCATCATCAAGGCCAATTCACCAACAGTCCTTCCATGGCGAAGTGGTATCGGGTGATATCCAACAAAGGATTCGCGGCCGGCGTCGAGCATCGGCCCAGACACCTCGATTCCTCCGATCGGATTCGGACGATCCAGCACCACAAACCGTTTTTTGTTCTCCGCCGCAGCCCGCATCGCTTCACCCATCGTCGAGATGTACGTGTAGAACCGCGTTCCAACGTCCTGAATATCGAACACCAGCGTATCGACATTCTCCAGCATCAAAGGCGTCGGGCGGCGGGTCTCGCCGTACAGGCTGAAAATCTGCAATCCAGTTGACGCATCTTTGGTGTTCCCGATTTTCGAAACATCGAGGTCGCCGGAAAAACCATGTTCGGGACTGAACAGCGTGGTCAGATTCACATCCGGTGACTCATGAAGCAATTGAACCGTGCTAACACCCTCGCGGTTCCGACCAGTTTGATTCGTGATCAAACCAACCCGCTGACCGGCCAGCATTCGAAATCCGTCCCGTTCAAGCACATCAATGCCGGTCAACACTTGTAGGGATTCAACCGGAACGCTTTTTGCCGAATCGCGAATCGCTCCTGCCGCAACGTTCACGATCCGGCCCGCCATTGGATTGATATTGTGCACGGGTCCATTCGGATGAAGCCGATTGCCCAGAAACACAACAAACAACTCCAGTTCCGGATCGATCCACAAAACCGTTCCTGTGTATCCACCGTGCCCATACGCACTTCGTGAAAGCAGGTCACCCCGGTTCGACGAATAGCCTGACTGTTTGTCCCAGCCCAACCCCCGCAAACTCGTACCGATTCGCTCTCCGGCACGTATCGCGCGGACCGACGATGCAGAAAGAACCCGAACCGGCTCCCGACCGTCGATTCGCAACTCGCCTTCGTCAAGCATGGCCTGAGCGAACAAAGCCAAATCGCCAGCCGTCGAAAACAGTCCTGCATGACCAGCAACTCCACCCAACGCATGAGCCCGCGGATCGTGAACGGTTCCCCGAATCCACCCACCATCCCGCTGCTCCGTTGGCGCGGCGCGGAGTTTCAATGCTTCACCGGGAAGATAGCCGGTTTCCCTCATTCCAAGTGGCATGAACGTTTCTTCCCGAACAAACTGGCCCAACTGCCGACCACTCAGCTGCTCGACGATTTTCCCGAGCACTATGAAATTAACATCCGAGTAGCGAAACTCATCGCCAACCGGCCCCATCAGTTTCAACTCACAAATATTTTTCCAGGCAACCTCCGGACCATCGGTGTAATCCGCCAGCGAATTGTCCGGAATCAGTCCCGACCGATGCAGCAACAGATCCCGCACCGTGATTTTGTCTTTGCCGTTCGCACCAAATTCCGGAAACACGGTCGTCACCCGATCGTCCAGGCTCAACTTGCCACGCTCAACCAGTTGCATAATCGAAGTCGCGGTCGCAACCGGCTTGGTCAGTGAAGCCAAATCAAAAACACTATCAACCGTCATCGGGACCGGTTCGGGCAACAGCTGCCGATTTCCATACGCCTTCAGCAATACAATCTTTCCCCGCCGCCCCACACAGACCACACAACCCGGCATCATTCCACGTTCGATGCCTTCCGCCACAATCGCATCGATTGCCCTTAGGCGTGCGCCCGACATGCCTACGGACTCAGGCGAGGCATCCGGCAGTTCATCAACGGCCCTCACCTGAGAAACCAAAAACATTAACCCGGCAATCAAAACTCCGAATCGAATGGCAGTTCTTCTACGCATGTTCGCCGGACTCCATTACGGAACGAGGTATCAAAAACGAAAACAGGAGTCCAGCAGAGAATGTCGTCACCGATCCGATCAGCGCCAGCCAGTCGAATGCCACTTTGTACTCCCAAACGGGCAGGACAAACTGCACGATCAACAACACAACCAACCCCATCGCTCCACCCATTAACGCCGCGCCTTCTCCCACGCGTCGCGTAAACACGCCCAATGCAAACAAACCCAACAATAGTCCAAATACAAAACCAGCGATGGTAAGTGCGTTGTTAATCACCGTATCTCCCCAAGTCGCCGCGTGAATGCCAATTATGATTTGCAGCAAACCGAACCCGCACGCCAACCACCGCGTTCGCGACAACAATGTTCGTTCGTCTGGAACCGATTTCGATCGCGGCAACCAAAAATCGTGCAGCATCGACGAGGCCGACGCCGTCAGTGAACTGGAAAGCGTGGACATGGTCGCCGCCAGAATCGACGCGAGAATCAAACCCACCAGCCCCATGTTCCGCGGAAACTCGTTGACAACAAACGTCACAAAAACCTTGTCGGGTTTGTCCGGCTGCACCGACGTACCCTCGTAAAAACAAGCCAACCCCACTCCGACAAACAGAAACAATGCAAACTGGGCTGCCACAACCAGGCCGCTGAACAATACGGCCAGCGAAGCCGCTTGCCGGCTGCGGGCACTCAAATATCGCTGCACCATCATCTGGTCCGCGCCGTGCGTCCCCAGCGAGAGAAACGCCCCACCCAAAACGCCTGCCCATATCGTCCACGGATTCGAAACATCCCGGCCAATATCAAAAACCTGCAGCTTGCCCGACCGTTCCGCAAACTCCCACAGCTGTGACCAACCACCGGGCAACGCTGCTGCAATCACAAACACCGTCACGATTCCACCGGCCACATAAACCAGCAATTGAATACAGTCGTTCCAGACAACCGACCGCATTCCGCCCAACCACGTGTAGACAATCGTTACCAGCCCCGTCGCGATCACGCAAACGATGTAATTCCATCCCAGCAATTCCTGCAACACGATTGCTGCCAGGTACAAACGTAACCCATCCCCGATATTTCGCGCGACCAAAAACAAAACTGCTGCTGCCAACCGAACCCGCTCGCCGAACCGGCGCCGAAGGACTTCATAAGCCGACATCAGCTTGCCGTCGAAATACATCGGCATCAGCACCCACGCCACAACCGCTTTGCCGATGCACAGTCCAATCGCCAACTGCAGAAACTTCATCCCGGTCGGACCAAATCCGGTACCGGGAACACTCATCACCGTCGCGGCGCTGGTTTCCGTGGCAACGATCGAGCCCAGAATCGCCCACCACGGAAACTCGCGGTTGCCGACCAAAAACGACTCTGAACTTTCATTCTTCCGGCTGGCCAGAACGCCAACCAACACCGCGCTGCCAATCACCAGCAGCATGGCAATCGCATCCAGCCAACCAATCGTCAAAGGCATGCCTGACCGCCCGTAGTTGCGTGTTGAAAGGGTTAAAGGTGAATTCCAAATTGAAGAGCCCAGAGTATATACCGCATTGGAATCAAGCTGCGACAATGCCGGGATAGTTACAGTACGATGGACGTCCACGTTCTTTTATACAAGTTTGGTATGTTTTCCCGCCCCGAATGGGGCAGCAACAAGCCAGCCCAGGGCAGAGCGGCGCGCCTCCCTGGGCTGGCATGTTTCAGCCCGTTGGGCTGATTCTCCAAAGCTGAATGCAAGAATTTACTGCCAAATATTTGTGGGGTATAAAAAGACGTCCACTTCCATCGAAAGATAACCGGGTTCGTCGAGAACTACCGCTTCGACGAACGAGGACGTCCATCGTACTTGCATCTGCGGTCAACCACTTTCATTCAAGGCCCATGGATCACCTCACGACCGAACAGCAAAACCCCGACTCTTCGCGGCTGGACGAGATGTCTGCCCGCGAGATCGTCGCTTTGATGAACGCCAACGATTCGACCATCGCGGCGGCTGTCGCGGCCCAACAATTTGCAATTGCCGAGTCGATCGAACTGATCGCCAACCGGTTTCAAAACGGTGGCCGGCTGTTTTACGTCGGAGCCGGTACGTCAGGCCGATTGGGCGTACTCGACGCAAGCGAATGTCCGCCGACCTTTCGGACTCCCCCGGAAATGGTGGTCGGCATGATCGCCGGAGGCCCGCCCGCATTGACCCGCGCCATCGAAGGTGCCGAAGACGACCCCGCCCAGGGAGCCGCCGATCTGGCCTCGCACAATTTTACCGCGAAAGACATCCTGGTCGGAATCGCCACCAGCGGACGAACACCGTATGTCCTGGGAGCCATGCAGCATGCCCGGCAAGTCGGCGCGTCAGTCATCGGACTAACTTGCAATCGCGAATCGGAGATGGAGCAGCACGCCGACACGATGATCGCCGTCGTCGTCGGTCCGGAAATCATCAGCGGATCGACACGCTTGAAATCCGGCACGGTCACCAAGCTTGTTTTGAACATGCTTTCGACCGGCGCTATGGTGTTGCTCGGAAAAACGTACGGCAACCTGATGATCGATTTGCGGGCCACCAATTCCAAACTAATGGACCGAAGCATTCGCATCGTTTGCCAATTGACAAATGCCACGGCCGAAACTGCCCGCGAAAAACTGAACGCCTGTGAAGGCTCCGTCAAACAGGCGGTCGTGGCGATTCGCGGAAATGTTTCGCCAGAAAGGGCAAGCGAGTTGCTGAATCAGACCGGCGGGCGTTTGCGAATCGCACTATCGTCGTTCGAAACCGCTCAGGAATCGGCCCGCGAATATTCCTCGACACTTTACATTGGCGTTGATGGCGGCGGAAGCAAAACCTCGGCGGTTGTCGGAAAATTCGATGACCCTTCTGACTCGACTTCGCTCCAAGTCCTGGGGCAGGGGACTGCCGGGCCCGGTAACCCCGTCTCTTGCGGACTGAATCTGGCCACGTCGAATATTTTGTCTGCGATTCAACTCGCGTTCGCCGATGCACAATTGAATCCTGGCAAAGTCGCCAGCGCATGTCTTGGCCTGGCTGGCACGGGCGACCCGGAAATCCGAAAATACATAACCGCTTTGCTTCGCGAAAAAAACATCGCCGACAATATTCTCGTGACCGATGACATTCGACCTGTGCTCGAGTCAGCCCGTTATGAATTCCGAAAAGAGTTCAGAACCAAGCCGCCAGTTTGCATTGGATTGATTGCCGGCACCGGTTCCATTGCCGCCACTCAAACGGCCGATGGCAACATCATCCGATCAGGCGGCTGGGGACCATTGCTCGGCGACGAAGGGAGTGGATACGCAATCGCAATGTCAGGTTTGCGAGCCGTCTGCCGCGCCGTCGACGGTCGCGCGACATCCTCTCCAATGCTGGACGCTCTGCAGAACCAGCTGAAGCTTGCCGGCCATTTTAAAATCAAACACTGGATTTACGATCCCTCAACCGAAAAAAAAGAAATCGCAGCCCTCGCCGGAGTGGTATTCTATCACTATGAATCAGACGAAACGGCTGCCCAGATCATCGCCTGTGCTGCAGAAGAGTTGGCCGGACTAGTCACGTCGTTGTACCATCGGCTGCAACCAAACAATGGCAATTGGCTCTTGGCAATGTCCGGAGGATTGTTGATTCATCAACCAGTCCTCCGACAGAAATTGTTTGAAAATCTGGACCGCTTGGGTTGCACTCCGACTTCCACAATTCTGGTAAACCGGCCCGCAATTGGCGGACTTGGACTGGCCCTTTCCGAAATGAAACCGGGATGAAATCCAACAACCCCTACGAATCTCCGGAGGAGACTGCGATCAAGAATCCGGGGCGGGTCCCCAGTTATTTTGTGATCGTGTTCCGGTATTTTGTTGTCATACTCTGGGTACTGATTCCATTTGGGTCGTTCATCGCCAACCTGTTTCTCAAACCGCTCTACGACGGCTACGGAAGCGATTTGCCCTTGATATCAAAGGCCTTTTTCGATTGGAGAACGCCCTGTTTTCTGTCGATCCCGACATTGGCAATCATTCTTGCAATGGTTCGTATGCGACCGGGACTATTGCGCTTTTGTTTGGCCTTAATTGCGATCTTACCCGGATTGATCGTTATCCTTGTCTGCGGGTTGGCTGATTGGATGCCCTGGGCTTCCATTCAAGCAGGTTTGCGCCGTTAGTTACATCGACAGCCGATCAGGATTTATTCCGATCAAACACGGCAATCATTGCTGGCAGAAAAACCAGATCAGCAAAGAGGGCGGTTGCCAGCGTAATAGTGCCCAGTATTGCAAACGTTCGATGATCCCTTGAATCCGACAACAACACCGACAAAAGCCCAACGACCAGCACCAGAGT
>JAYVKA010000465.1:0-2145 GCA_043768885.1 Planctomycetota bacterium | reverse complement strand
AACTGAATTTGTTCCAGCCCGGATCGAATTCGGATTTCGTTGCGGGAAAGAAAAACGTGTGCCGTAGTTTCCCGGAACAATCCTCGAACCGGACATCTTCGCGTATCACGTACATGTCCAGATGCGAAATCAGCATCGCCGCTTGATCGGGTACCCCGTTTAATTCCAGCGATTCCTCACGACAAAGCACGTGAACCAGGCATTTGAGTTTGCCTTTCGTATCCAGAATCATCGCTTCGCGGATATCGCCGGTTTGCATCGCCCGAATGTCGGCGGTGCAAAAGCTGTGAAGGTGTTTGACCCGGTCCTTGCCCGCGATCCGGACAACGGAGCGAGGCAGAGCGTGCGACAGAAACATGGAGGCGATTTCCCGAAACGGAGTTCGTTAGATCAGCGTTCGCTCGACCCATTTCGTATCGACTTTGCAATCGACGAAATCGGGATGACGCAAGACTTTTTGATGAAAATCCGCCGTCGTCTTGATCCCTTCAATTCTTAACTCCCCCAACGAACGCAACATGCAGGCGATGGCCTCGTCGCGAGTTGGCTGGTGAACGATCAGTTTGCCGATCATCGAATCGTAGTAAGGGGGAACCGAGTAGCCAGCGTGGGCGTGCGAATCGAAACGGACTCCCTTGCCCCCCGGCACAAACATCGACGTGATCTTGCCCGGGCAAGGCATAAAGTTCTTCGTCGAGTCCTCGGCGTTGATCCGGCACTCCATCGCTACACCGTTGCAGGGAATGTCGGCCTGTTTCCAGCCAAGCTTCTCACCGGCAGCCACACGAATCTGGCTCTTTACCAAATCGATTCCAGTCACCTGTTCGGTTACCGGATGTTCGACCTGAATTCGGGCGTTGACTTCGATGAAGTAGAATTTGTTTTCAGCATCGACGATGAATTCAACCGTTCCGGCGTTGTAGTAGCCGGCATTCTGTGCCATCCGCACGGCTGCCTCGCACAATGCCGTCCGCACTTTTTTCGGCAGGGTCGGGCCGGGGCTCTCTTCGATCAGCTTTTGGTGCCGGCGCTGGGTCGAGCAGTCCCGTTCCCAAAGGTGAAAGATGTTTCCTTTTTCATCGCCGATAATCTGGACTTCCAGGTGCCGTGGCCGGTCGATGTATTTTTCCAGATAGACGCCAGCGTTTCCAAAAGCAGCCCGGGCTTCGTTCATCGCCTGCTCGATTGCGTTGGCCAAAACGCCTTCGTCCGATGCAACCCG
Organism: Planctomycetota bacterium; assembly: GCA_043768885.1. Taxonomy (GTDB): domain Bacteria; phylum Planctomycetota; class Planctomycetia; order Pirellulales; family Pirellulaceae; genus BJ22. The sequence goes on along the minus strand of JAYVKA010000465.1, from coordinate 923 downwards.
CATGCCCTTTCCGCCGCCGCCCGCCGTCGCCTTGATCAAGACCGGGTAACCGATGTCATTCGCAATACGCATCGCTTCGCCGATGTCTTCAATCAGGCCTTTACTTCCTGGCACGACCGGCACTTTCGCCTGCATCGCCAGTTCCCGGGCCGTGTTCTTGTCACCCAGTTGCAACATCGCTTCGGGAGTCGGGCCAATGAAATCGATTCCGCTGTCCCGAACGACTTCGTTGAAATGGGCATTCTCGGACAAGAATCCGAAACCAGGATGGATCGCCTCGGCACCACTGACTTCGGCCGCAGCAATGATCTCGCGAATCTTCAGATAGCTGTCGGCACTTTTGGGTCCACCCAGGCAATAGGCTTCATCCGCCATATCGATCCACATGGCTCCACGGTCCGCCTCAGAAAATACAGCGACCGTTTCAATTCCCATCTCACGACAGGCTCGCATGACGCGCAAGGCGATTTCGCCCCGATTGGCAATGAGAATTCGGTTGTACATTGGATTCGGGCCGGTCCGTCTGTTGTCGAAAACTACTGGGGAATAACTTTGAAAAGCGGTTTGTTCACATCGACGGGCTCTTCTTCCTTCACCAGCATCTCCACAATTTTTCCGGAAACGCCCGCAGGCAACTCGTTAAATGTTTTCATGGCCTCGACCAGACAAACGATCGTCTCGGGGTTCACGATGTCGCCAACCTTTACGTAAGGCGCGGCGGTTGGCTTCGGCTTGGAATAGAAAGTGCCAACCATCGGGCTCTTGATATAGACCGCGTTGGAAACTTCTTCAGCCAATGGAGCCGGTGCAGATGACGCAGGCGCCGAATGAGCCGGTGCGTAAGCCGGTGGTGGATAGGCCGCGTGCGGAGGCCAACCAGCCGCTGCCGGTGCTTCCGTTCCGCCGCGACGAAGCCGGATTCG
>JAYVKA010000464.1:0-4539 GCA_043768885.1 Planctomycetota bacterium | reverse complement strand
GAAGTTGCAGCTGGACGCTCGATCAATCTGGCGCTGGCCGAGCGCGGAATTAACGCCCTGAAAATGGCAAAGCTTTTTGACGAAGTCGAGCCGTTGCTGATCCCTATGCGGGGGCGAATGCTTCATCCGCTGGGTGAGAAGCAGGAGTTTTCGCCATACGGACAACGACCGCACGAAGTCATTCATTCGGTGTCGCGGGGGCTGTTGAACCAGGTGATGCTGACGGCGGCCGAAGATGCCGAAGAAGTCTTTGTCGAATTCCAGCACGAATGTACCGGTGTTGATCTGGACCGTCGCGAGATTGATTTGCTGGACCATCAATCCGGCCAAAAGAAACGGGTTGAATACGACATTTTGATTGGGACCGACGGCGCGGCTTCGGAAGTTCGCTCGGCCATCGTTCGGGCAAGCGGCGGCAGTTTTTGCACAGAATGGCTGGACCACGACTATAAAGAGCTCGAAATTCCGGCAGGTCCGAATGGCCAGTTTCAAATCGACAAGAATTCGCTGCACATTTGGCCGCGGCATGGATACATGCTGATCGCACTGCCCAATCTCGATGGCAGCTTTACGGTGACTTTGTTTTTGCAAATGCAGGGCAATCCTGGCTTTGACAAACTCGTTTCGTCGCAGGATGTGCTGAAGTTTTTTGGTGAGCAGTTTCCGGATGCACTGGAATTGATTCCGGAACTGGCCGAAGACTTTGCCGCGAATCCGACTGGCAGACTGGGAACGATCCGCTGTTCGAAATGGACCAATGGACAAGATGCGTTGATACTCGGTGACGCCTCGCACGCCATCGTTCCGTTTCACGGTCAGGGGATGAACGCAGGCTTTGAGGACTGTGCGTTGTTGACTCGGCTACTCGACGAAAACGGGACCACCTGGCCCGACGCCATGACTCGATTCGAGCAAACCCGAATCGCCGACGCCAATTCCATCGCCGATATGGCCCTCGAGAATTACGTCACGATGCGCGACACGGTCCTCGACCCGCAGTTTCACCTAAAAAAGAAAATCGGCTTCGAACTGGAAAAACGCTGGCCGCACCGTTTCATCCCGCGTTACTCGATGGTCATGTTTCACAACATCCCCTACCACATCGTCCAGCAGCGCGGCCTGATCCAAAACGACATCCTCGACCAAGTCATCGCCGGGCGCCTGCAATCCGGCGAAATCAACTGGCTCCAGGCAGAGCCGCTAGTGATTCAACAATTGGATGAGATCGCTTAAAAACTGATCAGGTTGTTTCCGCAGCAGCACGCCCCACTGCGGTTGCTAACCTGTTTCGCAACCAAAATCCCCGCCTTGGCAATTGAAAGTGGTGGAGAGGGGTTATTTTTTTCGGTTGAAGGATCGAAACTATTTGTCTTCGGCCGGAACCGGAGGAGCGACTTTGTCTCCAGCTTTTTCTGGTGGCATTTCGATGTCGAAATCGACTGGGGGAGTTGTGTCAGGGACCAGTGGTTCGGTCGAGATGGTCAGGGCCGGTTTGTCGGTGCTAATGACGTCGTAGTTGCCGGCCAGTTTTTTCCAGCCGGCCATTAGCCAGCCGTTTTCGATTCGCATTTCGACCAGCGAAAGCTTGCTGGCGAGGTCGCGAATCTTTACCTGCTCGATTTTCTCGGCCGGGATCAAATTCTCCGGCATCTCGAATCCGGAAGCCTTGCCGTCATAACCCGCTTCGAGTTTGCTTTCCAGAAAGCTCTTGAAGGCCACAACTCGTGCATTCATGTCGGCTTCATCAACGTAAGTGATCGTCGGCTTGCCGACCTGACGAAGAAGGATTTTGCCGCCCTGGTGAACCAGTTGGAACTCCATCCGAATGACCAGAGGCGCGTTGATTTGGCGGTCTTCCTGGGAAAACCGGCGGCCCGTAATTTCGACGGCCATGATACTGTCGTTCAAATCAACAGCGATGGCACCAGTTGGCGGGAAAGTGATCGACCAGCTTTCGGTTTCATCTTTTTGATTGAACGCTTCAGGCACTTCGCCAGTCATCTGCTCAGCCAACTTGCCGAGTTCTTCGTTTGTAAAACGGCGACCGGACAGAAGCGGGTCGACATAATTTGCAATTATCGATTGATGGAGACAAATCCGAATGTCCGATGGGACACGGTTGCCCGGCGCGGCGTCACTCGCACCCAAACGGACCGGGTCGGTTTTGACGGCCAAACCGCGAATGCTTTGGGAAGTACTCTTCAGCGCGATCTCGGGAATCCATCTTGCGACGTCAAACATTTGTGGCTGGGCATCCGAGAACTGTTCGCGGGCCGTGCCGAGTGCTTCGTCGGTTTTGGAGGTGAAAGTTTGTTCGATCCGGTTCTCGGCTCGTCCGGCAGCAATTCCTTCCGACTGAAACTTGTCTTTGGAATATTGTTTGGTTGCGATTTTCTGAACCAGCCTTAGTCGGCAATCGACTCCCTTGAAAAACGAGCTGACGTTAGCCGCCACGTATGGATCGTTGATGTAGAAGCCGCCGATGTTGGCGTACAGGTTGCGGCGACCTTCAAACATTCCGTTGGAACCGGCAAAGGCAGTTATCGGTCCGGTCTTTGTGAACGTGTCGGAGTTAATTGTTCCGCGCAACAAGATGCTGGCCGAAACCTGATAAGGATCGTCCATCAGATCGAGTGAAACATTGGTCTGAGTAAAGGCGGTACCGTTGATTTGGCGGCCGAGAATGTTCTCATCGACGGGCAACGTGTCGGTTTCGAAACGATTGACCGCTTCGGAAAGCATGTTTCCGGAAACAACGAGTGAGGCGTTGGGTTGAGCATGGGACCGGCGAACGGCCGCGATCAAACCAGGGGCCTGGCGGGAATGAGCCAGTTTGCCCAGTGCTTCACCCGTTTCGATGATGGCCCGACGTTGTCGCGGGTCGGACAACAACTCCAGGTTTTTCTCGATGGTATCGAGTGCTTCGTTGAATTCAGTTTCGGTTTGCGTCGAAGTCGCCGCAGCAACCAGCCGAACAAACCGGTCCAGAGTGACGACGGATGAAAGCATCCAGACGTCCGGGTTGTCGATCGCAGCGTCTTCAAAATTCCGGACGCTGGTCAACAGGGATCGAAGGAGCCTGGTTCGCTCGGCGTTTCGGTCCCGCTCTTGTTGCGGTTGGTCTGTTTGAAGTATTTCTTGTCGAAGTTTTTCTTCGGCGGAGCGTTTGGCAAGTTCTTCTTCGGTTGCGACATCTTCGGACGGAAGCACATCTTGCGAATTCATCGCACTGCCATCGGGCGGCAGAAGGGGGGCGATTTGAAGACCTTCCAGTTGGCTGACCAACTCGTGAAAACCAATTTTGGTATATAGTTCGGCGCGTTCTTCCGACGATTTGCCGGCCATGTATCGGCGATCCATCAACCGAAGATTGGCGAGGACTTCGTTTCTGGACTGGAGCACGTCAGATTCATTAAGAGGTCGATAGCTGGATCGTGCCTGGAAAACGGAAGCCTTCAGATCGGACGAACCAGCCGAATACAGCAAATGGGTGTGAACAGTCAATGCGTTGCGGACATCCTGAAACGATGGGTGATCGGATCCGGCATATCCGGCGTTGAACTGCTGAAGAATCTGGTTGAGCAATACCGGATCGGCTCCGTAGCCCAGCGCCGACTGGCCTTCGAGCGCAGCCAGCCAGAGCGCTTTTCGCCAGCCTTCTGCTTTGGGCCCTGACCCAAGCCACGAATTCAAACGGCGAACCGACAGCTGCAAAGCTTCGGCAGAATCAACCGTCTGTGCCGATGTAGTCGATGCACTGGCCAGGAACATTGAAATAACCAGGACGAACAAGCGAAGAGTTTGCTTTATCATATTGAATCGAGGTGCTGATCTTGGGGGGAGGGTGTTGAGTTGTGCAGGTTGTTTGCCTGCATGGCTTGCAAGCTGCAAAGGAGCAACATGATCGTCAGCGAATGCTTGAAAACTTGCCGCTTCAAATCGTCGGAGAAAGTGACTCACGACAGATTCACTAAAAAGTATAGCTGCCGAAGTGAAACCTTACGGATCAAAGCCCATTTTTTTCGCGTCAAAATTTCACGAAAAGTGGCGAAATAGCCCCCTTTCACTGCCTGGCGGGACTACCTAGCATAAAATCACGAACGCGATCGCTCCAGCGAACCGTGGCCAAAAAACACGGTGGGCTATCAGCATATCCTGTTCATAAATCGCTGCGAACCAGGGTACCAACGACCAGTAGGCCATTCTTGGTATTGGCCGGACTCCAAAACTGAATCAACCCAAGCTGAGCAAGAAAAAAATGGAAGACTCACTGCACAAACGTGGCAAATCGCTGGAAGACGCTTTTTTCCGCGAGCTTGACGACCAGCTCTTGAAAAATCTTCAGAAGGACCTCGAACAGCATGAGGGCATGGACGCGCTGTCGGCGGTAACCGGCATCAACGACGAGAAAGTCCTGGAACAATTGGCCCAACAGAAAATCTCGCCGGAGACGCTGGTTGCGGTGGCTTTGATTCCGCTCGTTGCGGTCGCATGGGCGGACGGGAAGATTCAAGCCGAAGAGCGAGAAGCCATTATGAA
>JAYVKA010000463.1:0-3048 GCA_043768885.1 Planctomycetota bacterium | reverse complement strand
ACACTCGCCAGCCAGGTTGCCGAGCGGTTCCGTGAACGAAGCCGGATGATTCACCGTCACGAGTTTCTTGGAGAGCAGGTCGAGGTCTTCGAAAAAATTTACGATACGTGCGGCCAGCGGGCAAGCGATTTTGTACAAAGTCGAACCGGCCACATGCTGGAATGGATCATCATCGTATTGCTGGTGACGCAAATTCTTCTGTGGGGCTTTGAACTCCTGACGAGCGTAGGCCAGTAAACCATGCGCTATTCGTCGATTGACATTCTCAGGACGATCGCCATCGTCGTGATGGTCCTGGTTCATTTTGCCGAGAACCTGTCGGGCGTGCACTTGCCGATCACGGGACTGGGTGCGCCGCTGTTTGCTTTTCTGTCGGGATTGAGCTATTGCCTGTGGGTGAATGGCCTGGAGGCGCGCGGGAAGAGTGACGAAGAAATTTCCAAACGTTCGATTCGGCGCGGGTTGTTTGTTTTTGCAGTAGGCTTTTTTTTCAACATTCTGGTCTGGTTGCCCGAAGGGACATTCAACTGGGACGTGCTGACGTTTATCGGCGCGGCGATCCTGTTATTGAACGGATTGCGCCGCCTGCCGTTGCCAATTCCGGTTCTGGTCGCGGTCCTTTCGATTCTGGTCAGCCCGTTGTTGCAGGGGATGGCCGACTATCAAGCGTATTGGGTCGAAGGCTATTTCGAAAGCGACTTGACGCTGTCGGACGTTCTGATTGGGTTTTTGGCAACCGGTTATTTCCCGGTCTTTCCGTGGTTGGCCTATTCGATCGCGGGGTTGGTCACGGGCAAGCTGATGTTCAGTTCCTCGCTGGACCAGGATGAAAAGAACGAGTTGACGGCCGAAAGAAAAACAGGCTGGAAGTCCGCCATGATCGGCGCCGCATTGATGGCGTTGTCAGGATTTTTGTTGTTGGTCGGTCCTTCGCTGCCCGAAGCGATCGCGACACGACTGCTCGGCGGATGGCACATGTTCCCGGCGACGATTGAATATGTTTTGGCAACGATCGGGATGGCAATGTTCCTGTTTGGAATCGGTCATCAAATAGTCGATCACAGTCCGACTTTCGCCAGGCATTCCGGCTGGCTGGATATCGCAAAAACTTTCAGCCGATATTCGTTCACGATTTATGTGCTGCATCACCTGGTCCACGTCTGGCCAATGTGGGTCTACGCCCTGGCAGAAGGCAAAGAGCCAACTTTCTATTGGCAACGAGCGATGCACGTAACGATCGCACTGCCACTGGCGATTGTTTTTCTCGTCGTCTGTTACTTCGCGCTGCGAAAAATCGGCCCGGATCGACGACTGGGAATCGAAGGCTGGATGCGCTGGCTTTGCGATTAGGAGTTTTTTTGACAGGATGAACAGGATGGACATGATAAAAAAATCTTGTTCATCCTTTCAAAGCCATTCTGATTCATTATTGATCGTTTGGAGAGAGCGTTCGATACTTGCGTTTGACGTCGACTTTTGTCGGACCGAAATTGATCAGCAGGCCGGTCTCGTGTTTGGTCGCTGTCAAATAGTTAACCAGTTGAACTTCATGAGCTGTCGCCAGTGAAGTCACCGATTTCAATTCAACAACCAGTGCTCCTTCGACGACCATGTCGGCGATGAAATCTCCGACAATCTGCCCGTCATACCAGACTTGAACGGGAAATTGGGTTTTGTGAGCAATTCCAGACTTCGCCAGTTCAATCGAGAGTGCTCTTTCGTAGACAGATTCCAGAAAACCAAAACCAAGCTGATTGTGAACAGCAAAAGCTGCGCCAATCACCTGCCCGGAAAGTTTGTCGTCCATGATTGCGGCCCTGGTATTTTTCGACAGGATCTACAGGATGGACATGATAAATGATCTTGTTCATCCTGTAGATCCTGTCAAAAACAATCTCGATACATCGCTGATCCGGTCTCGTCCAGAATCCGGTCAGGAACGGCAAGGACAAATTTCGCCAAAAAGATCTACGTGTCGTAATTGATGTATCATTTTGTGAATCCTGTTCATCCTTTCAAACTCATTCCGCTGCCAGGTTGACGCAGATAATCTCTTTGTCGTTGCGGAGGAAGATGCATCGGTTTGCAAAGGCGGGGTGCGACCAGCAGACTCCGTTTCGCTGGCGGAGTTGATCCGTCGTCGGTTCGATCAGTTTGGCACGGCTGATTTCACGGAATTTGGATGGTGAAAGTTCGCCGATGATCAGTTCACCCCGCTCGTTGAACATCCAGGTCTGTTTGCCGTTCTGCACAAAATGGATCGTACTCCAGCGGGATTTTGGGACGGCCGTTTGGTCTTCCCAAACACGACTTCCGTCGCTGGCCGCGAGGCAACGAAATTCGCCGTAGCTGTCCACGCCGTAAATGTGATCGTCGATCCAGACTGGAGTGCTGATGATCGAGTGGAGAGCGTCGGTTTCATTTTCGCTGGAACCGATCGTCTTCCAGACTTCGCTGACCGCCATTTTGTCTTCGGCCATCTTCAACATCAACGATCCGTCGTAGAACGAAGTCAGAAAAATCTGGTTGTCGTGAACCACGGGAGTAGCGACACCTATCGGCATCTGGCGCGGCGTGAATTCGTGACGCCAATAGACCGAACCGTCTGTCGGATTGACTCCCGCAACACTGTCGCCAGTCCAGCAGACAATCACATCGTTGCCGTTTTGCTGAACCAGAATGGGACTGGAATATTGAGCCCGGTCGTCGAGTGTCCGCCAGGCTTCTTTGCCGTTATCGACACTCAACGCTACCAGACAGGCCCCATCGTTACCGCCGATGTGCAGGATGACTTTGTCTTCGTAAACCAGCGGTGACCCGGCAATTCCCCAAATCGGCATCCGTTTCGACGTGGAGATTTCGTAGTCAACATTCAGATCCCTGGCCCAGTTTATTTCACCAGTCACTGCATTCAGGCAATGGGCATGCCCCATCGTGCCGATCGCAAATGCCCGGCCATCAACAACCGTAACCGAAGCTCTCGGACCAGCGACATAACCAACTCCGACATAAGGAGCGTCATATTGCTGTTGCCATTTCGGTTCACCA
>JAYVKA010000462.1:0-2418 GCA_043768885.1 Planctomycetota bacterium | reverse complement strand
GTTCCAAACGCGTCGGGTCGTGACAAAGCAATCTTGTCACCAGGTTTTTTTGAAATTTGTACTGTTCGACCCAACTGGTCTTTTTGTGCAACGAGCTCGTAACTGTCCAACATTAAACGTGTGGGAGCCGATTCACCCAGATCCAACAGGTCCGTGTTGATCCAGTCAGAAAACCGGGTCGAAATATCGAGGTTCAGGGGAATTCGGTAAATCGTTGCTTCATCGGCAACGCGGACAAAGTACAGGTCTTCCTGTTCGTTGTCTTCCGGTCGATCGTTTGGGTTTTCCAATGCTGTCGATTCGACTTTCTTGCCAATAATCAAATCAGCGAGCGTTACGTCCCCAGCACCCTTGATCGTGACTCGCTTTCCGGTCGATTCAGTCGAGAGAATTTCCGGGTCGAGTGGATCCAGCAAACCCCGCTTTTCGTGGTCTTCACGGGACCGGCTGTCAACCGCTTTTCGTACCAGACCTTTCAACGCCGACATTGAACTGGCCAATCGCTCCGCGCCTTCGGCCGGATAGTTGTAGTGCGACGGGATGGCCCAAACGCCGTCCTTTTTGCGGACAACGAATTCCTGAGGGTTGCCTTTGTCATCCAGGGCATGAATCTCCAACGCCTGAAGTTCGACGTCTTTCTCCTCCAGCCCGGGAAAAAACGCCTGTCCCTGATCTCCAAAACCTTCCGCGTCAACCGGACGATTGGCATTCCAGGTCCAACCAGCCAATCCCAAAGTCGCTACTGCGGCGACGAGGAAGGCTGATGTTTCTGCAAATTCATTCATGTGATCAAACCAAGTGGTTCAGAAACTCGATTGCTTTCAATATCCAATCCAAAGTGGTTGGCTTCCAGCCGAAACAGTGTGCTGGAAGGCGGTCAAATGTTTCAGCTGGAAGCCAAAACCACTTTAAAATTCTGCATCCCCAAAAAAAATCTACAAACGGCGAATGCGTACTTCCTTGTTCTCATTTACCGCGCGAACACCAAAAACCATCAGCCCCAACAACAGCGCCGGGAGCGGAGCGAGCAAAATTGCATTCCGCCGACAGCGGGTTTCCAGGCTGGAAATTTGGGACTGTTCCCGGGCTTTCAATTTATCCACGTCGCGTTTCAAATCCCGTTCCAAAACCTGACGCCGCCGCACGAATCGTGTTTCAGCATCCATCGATGACTGGGAAGCCATCTGCATTTTCTGGATGAAATTCATCGACGAGTCTTCGTTGATTTGGTCCGCGACCTTTTCCAGCTCGGCCTGGATACTTTCGACTTCCAGCCGAACGAGGTCTTCCTGTTTCTTTTGTTCTTCGGTCCGCAATTCGCGAAAGACTTCGATCTGCTTTTCAACCGTTTCCAGCGTGCGAGTCTTTGGACGACGATTTCTCAAAGACAGAAAGGCCGTCTCGCCAGCCAAAACCTCGATCGAATTTTGCAGCAAGCGAAGGTTGTCGAGCTGTTTGCCCAACGCCGCTTCCTGGTCGTGAAACAATTCGGAAACGAAATCCAGGTCGCAAATCACGATTGCGTTTTCCTTTCTCGTTCCCTTGCCCTTGACCTGAGCCGCGATCACCCGGCGAACGTCATCGGAAGTGGCCGATGGATTTTCGCTCAGCAAAATCAGGTCTTCACCCGTAATCTGGCTTCGTTCCGGCTGTTCAGCAGTTTCGACCCGCCCGGTTCGTGAATTCGTGCGTCTTTGGCGTTGAATCGAAACGGTCGTTACTTCATTCCAGGGAATCACACCTGACGGTTCTCCCAGGGAAATCATGGGTTCAAACGCGAAATCATCTTCTCCACTCGCCTCGGCAACAGAGCCCGGATAGAAAAACAGCAGCTCATTCAAACCGGCAGCGGCAGGATGATCGTGAATCATGCTTCGATCAGTATCGGATCGAGCGTAGTTGAAGGCGAACTCGAATCGGCCAAAGCCGGGTGGCCAGGCTTGAGAAGTCGGAATCGGCCAGGAACCAAAAAAGTTGGGATGAGGGTTGGTCAAACTCCAGGCGACCTGGCCAGAATCCCATTTCAGTCCCAGAGACGCCATCAGCGAGCTGGCTGTGCCGCCGTCCGCTTTCGGTCCCATCGTACTGGTCAAGACCTGGGCGTAGGGTGATTGCGGATTGATCCGCGGCATCAGCGGTGCGTTCAGGACTCCAATCGCCTGCGGATTTTGGCTTGTCCAAAACATTGGTATCGGATCCAGCAACAGCAATACCGGATGGCCATCTGCCAGGTACTTAATCAATGCCTCGTTTGCGGTGGGGTCGAGGCTGGAGGGATCTGGAACCAGCAAAACATCGGGCGCAGTTCGTTCTGGCGTTTTCGACAACGACAAATCCGGCTCGACATCCGAACCCGGCTCAACATTCGGAGCAGCCGCAACGTACAACGACAATTCACTCTGCGGAATGTGTTGAACC
>JAYVKA010000461.1:0-18562 GCA_043768885.1 Planctomycetota bacterium | reverse complement strand
GCATCGACGAACCACGCCATGTAGCGAGGTTTTCCGGGTGCGTATTCCAGGGTTTCCCGAACCATTTTTCGGCCGCGAATGTATTCGTCGCGGCGCTGGACCTGACCAGCCTCGTTCCATTCAATCCAGTATCCATCGATCCGGTTTCGGTCAAAGCGTATCTCGCGCATCTTCTGGCCGTTCGGCCACCACCACGTTGCTGTTCCCTGTCGGAGTCCGAGCTCGTAGGGAATCTCCATGATTTTGTTGCGACGCGCGTCATGGATTTGCCAAATGCCATCCATCCGGCCGTCGTTGAAATTGACGGTGGACAGAAAAGGGCCTTCGTATTGTTCGAAGGGTTGCATCGCAAAGACCCCTTCCTTCGATGCAGCGTGCCATCGCTCCCACGGGCCTTCCATCATGCCGAATTGAAAGCCGCCATCAGCCAGCGTTTTTCCGTCGGGGCTGAACAGCTTCCACGAACCGTGACTGAAATAGTTCCCTTCGCGGTCCTGGGTGACCTGCCGTTCGACCTGAACCTTGCCATCTTCGTATCGTTGCTGGATCGTTTCGACCCGGCCGGAAGTCTCGAAGGTTCGTTTTTGGTTTGTGCCTTGCAGGTGTTTCAGCGTGTCATCTTTTTCGTCGGCGTCGAGAGCACCGAGCGAATCGATCAGTTGCCGGTTGAATTCCGGCCACTCGGATTGAAGGGTTGCCGCGCCGTCCTGCGCGCTTATTACCGGCGCTTGAAAAAACGGATTGTTGCCACTTCCCGCTGGTGAATTTGCCCAACCCGCGTTTTGGTTCGAGTCGCCACCAAATTGCGAACCGGGGCGCAGGCCGTAATCTTGCCCGCTATCTGAGGGAACGAGATAGTTTCCCAGTTGCCCCGGACCGGATTGGCCGTTGGGCGCGATCGGCACCAGATTTTCTTGTTGCGGATAGCGGTTGGATTGGCCAGTCCAGGGTTGGGACTGTTGCGCGCGCAGCGAGTTGCCTTCCGGTTGAAATACAACCACAAGCATCGCTAGACAAAGACTGTTGAACGAATTCAACCGCATGGAGATCCCGAAACGAGTAACCGGCGTGAAGTTGGCGGGGAGTTCGCCTGCCCTGAATGTCATGATAACTGCAGTGTGCCCCGGTTTCACTGATCGACCGGAAAGCTTCCCCCAGTCCATTCCGAGCGTTCGGACAATCACGTTCGCATTAACTGTTCTGACTGAACCGCCGAAAAGCCCTACTTGTGTCAAAACCGGCACTGTTTGACGCGTCGGAGAAATTGGGCGATGATGCCGACGGGTTGGTGTTCCGCAGGTTCAAGCAGGAAAAAGAAACAGACATGTTTACTTCGTTTGGTTCGAACGCGACGCGAAATTTCCACTCGCTCGCCATTGCAGTCTTTGTTGCCATTTTCGCCCTGACTGGTGGGAGAGGGATTTCGGTGCTGAAAGCAGCACAGCCGGAAGCGACTGCCAACGCCAAACCGCCGAATATTGTTTTTCTGTTTACTGACGATCACGCTTGTGCGGCGACTGGTTGTTATGGGGCAGGATTGGTGACGACGCCGAATCTGGACCGGTTGGCAAGCGAAGGAATGTTGTTCAACCGATGCCTGGTGACGAACGCGTTGTGCGGACCTTCGCGGGCGACAATTTTGACCGGAAAATATTCACATTTGAACGGGTTTCGCCAAAACGGTGACCGGTTTGATGGCGAACAGTTTACGTTTCCGAAAGCGTTTCAAAAAATCGGATATGAAACAGCAGTAATTGGTAAATGGCATTTGGTCTCGAACCCGACCGGATTTGATTTCTGGAACGTGCTGCCGGGCCAGGGGCAGTACTACAATCCGGATTTTCTCACACCCAACGGCAATGAGCAGGTCGAAGGATATGTGACGGATATCATTACCGACAAGGCAGTTGGCTGGCTGGACAGTCGCAAGGACAAGGATCGCCCATTCATGTTGATGGTCCAGCACAAGGCTCCTCATCGGGAGTGGTTGCCCAGTCCTGATCATCTGAACATGTATGACGATGTAGTTTTTCCCGAGCCGACGACCCTGCTGGACGATTTCTCCGGGCGCGAATCAGTGCTGGCGGAAAACGAAATGGAGATCGGCAGCCACATGCGGGAAGCGATGGACTTGCGGATTTTTTCCGAAGGTGACGTGCCGAAAGAGTTTCAAAACAGCTTGAACCGGTTGACGCCTGAGCAACGCAAGAACTTTGTCGAAGCCTATCGGCCAGAGAATGAAACATGGCTGGGCAATCCGGCCGAGGGGGACGCGCGGACCCGTTATTACTACCAACGATATATGCGTGACTATTTGCGCTGCATCGCATCGGTGGATGACAATGTCGGGCGGTTGCTCAAATATCTCGACGATAATGGGCTGACGGAAAACACGGTCGTGGTTTATTCGTCGGATCAGGGTTTTTTCCTGGGCGAACATGGCTGGTACGACAAACGCTGGTTGTTCGAGCCCTGTCTGCGAACTCCGCTGATCGTCAAATGGCCGGGAAATACCAATGCGGGAAGCACTTGCGACCGGATCGTTTCGAATCTGGATTTTCCCGAGACGTTCTTGGAAATGGCTGGTCTGGATGTTCCCTCTGACATGCAGGGGGCGTCGCTGGTTCCGTTGCTGCGCGGTGAAACGCCAGCCAGCTGGCGAAAGGATTTCTATTATCACTACTACGAATTGGGAACGCACAACGTGGCGGCGCATGATGGAGTGATTACCGACCGTTACAAGCTGGCGCATTACTACGCCCGAATGGACGAAAACCAAAAGCCCCAAGCGATCGACCAGTGGGAACTGATGGATCTGAAAGTGAATCCGGACGAGACGCGAAGTTTTCTGAATGATCCGGAATACGCGGAGGTCGCGAAGTCGTTGAAATCGCGACTGAACGAGATGCGAAAGACCCTGAAAGTTGATATTCCCTAAACGACTGTTTGGATGTTCGTTGACAGGATTGGTCAATAACCTGATGGGTTGACTTGACGGTTGGTTTTTTGCGGATTATCATCGGCATCATGCAATTGAATTCCATCCATCATCACGTTCATCATCACGCACATTGCTGTGCGGCGACGTGAGGTTGGTTTGTACCAACTGAAATGACAACGACGCCAGCAGCCCGCTGGCGTCTTTTTTTTCGCCTTCGGGATGTCGCGTCATGGGAAATGAAAACCATGACTCTATCGAATAATCCTGATTTTGTGCGGCTGGGGATTCCCAAGGGCCGGATGTACGACGGTGTTTCGCAGTTGCTGGCCGAAGCCGGAATTCGGATGCGGCTCGCGGCTCGCGAATATCGCCCGGAAATCAGTTTGGCCGGCTTCGAAACGAAACTGCTCAAGCCGCAAGCGATTGTCAAAATGCTGCAGCATGGTTCGCGCGATGTCGGTTTTGCCGGTGCCGACTGGGTTACCGAGTTTGAGGCGGATCTGGTGGAACTGCTGGATACGGGGCTGGATTCGGTGCGAATCGTTGTGGCGGCTCCAAAAGATCAGGATCGAGGATGGCTCAACAAGCCGTTCGTTGTGGCGACGGAACTGGAGCAGGTGACGCGAAACTGGCTGGCTGAAAAGAAATATCCCGGCGAGATATTGCGATCGTTTGGTTCCACTGAAGTCTATCCGCCGGAAGATGCCGACTGCATTGTCGATGTCGTTGCGTCGGGGGCAACGTTGCAGGCAAACGGACTGGAGATTGTCGAAGAAATCATGGCATCGACAACCCGGTTGTATGCCTCTCACGCCGCAATGGATTCTGGCAAGTCTCGTGATTTGATTGAACAGCTGGTGATGTTGCTTCGTTCGGTATTGGATGCCAGAAAGCGGGTCATGATCGAAGTCAATGTCAGCGAGGATTCCCTCGAATCGATCGTTGCCAATCTGCCTTGCATGCGGGAGCCAACGATTTCGCGATTGCATGGTCAAAGTGGTTACGCCGTCAAGGTTGCTGCGCCACGAGAAGGCTTGCCGGAGTTGGTTGCAAGAATCAAGGCGCTGGGCGGCACGGACATTGTGGTGAGCCAGATTTCGCAGATCATTCCCTGAGGGTTGGAGCTTTGATGGCATCGAAAAAAGCAAGTGAAAATCGTTCGATAAGTGGGGCCTACAAGACTCCACAGTCGGAGTTTCCGGTGCAGCTTCGGCTGGATCGGAATGAGGGGCGTTTGCCTCCCGGGCTGGCCAGAGAGTTTTGGACGCAGGCCGAATCGGCAATGAACCGTTATCCAGACACGTCGGAATTGGCTTCGTTGATTGCCTTGCTTGAAGGAGTCGATGCGGATCGGGTTTTGGTAACTGCTGGCGGAGACGATGCCTTGAACCGGATCTGCCAGGCGTTTTTGAGTGTCGGCGACGAAATGGTTTTACCGGTACCGACTTTTGAAATGCTGGAGCGATATTGTTTGCTTGCAGGTGGTCGGCCGGTTTGTGTTCCGTGGAGTGGCGACGCATTTCCGCTGGACGCTGTTGCGGAAAAGATTGGTTCCCGCTCAAGACTGGTGGCTGTCGTGTCGCCCAACAATCCAACCGGTTCAGTCATTACGGAAGAACAATTGCTGAAACTTGCGAACCAAAATCCGGAAGTGACCTTTATCGTCGATTTGGCTTATACCGAGTTCGCCGGTGTTGATCTGACGCCGATCGCGTTGGAATTGCCGAATGCAATTGTCGTCAAGACATTTTCGAAGGCCTGGGGAATGGCCGGGTTGAGGGTTGGATACGCCATTGCACACCCGGAAACGATCGAACGACTTCGGGCTGTCGGAAATCCCTATTCGGTGACGGGATTGTCGGCGGCCATCGTCTGCAAACAGTTGAGCGGGCAATCGGACTGGATGAACCGTTACGTTGAGAGAATCCGGGTCGAGCGTGAAAGGCTTACGGCGTGGTTTCGCGAACGCGCGGTCACAGTTCGATCGTCGCAGGCAAATTTTGTCCTGGCAAGTTTTGGAAACGCGGAAGCGGTATGGCTGGATTTGGCACGGCAGGGAATTGCGGTTCGACGATTTGAGCGACCTGCGGAGTTGGAGTCCAGTTTGCGAATCACTCTGCCGGGTTCTGAAGAAGATTACGAAATACTGGAGCAATCGTTGGCCAATTGTGATTTTCAACCAGGAACGAATCGATGAACAAACAATCAGAACGCACTGCTTCGGTAGCCCGACAAACGTGTGAGACCAAAATTGAGTTGACGGTTTCACTGGATGGCAACGGGAAAAATGAGATTCAGACTGGACTTGGTTTCCTGGACCATATGTTGGCGGCACTTTCGCGGCATTCGGGCATCGATTTGACGCTGCATTGCGCTGGCGATTTGGAAGTCGACGATCATCATACGGTTGAGGATTGTGCATTGGCGTTGGGGCAGGCGATCGACGAGGCACTTGGTAAAAGGGTGGGGATTGTTCGGTTTGGCCAGGCGTACGCCCCGCTGGACGAATCGCTGGTGCGAACGGTGATCGACTTGTCGGGTCGGCCCGGGGCGTGGATCGTGTTGCCTTTTCGGACCGATCGCCTGGGTGCGGTGGCGACAGAAAATCTGGTTCATTTCTTTCGTTCGATCGCCACAACGATGCGGGCGACCATTCACGTCGATTGCATTCGTTCCGAAAACGATCATCACCTGGCGGAAGCGGCATTCAAGTCACTGGCGATTGCGTTGCGAATGGCGATTTTCCGGACCGGAACGGCTGAGGTTCCCAGCACCAAGGGGGTTCTATGAGTCAGTCATCGGTAGTCGGAATCATCTCGACTGGAGTCGCCAATACGGCTTCGGTTGTCGCGGCGTTTCGCCGATTAGGTGTCGAAACGGAACTGGTCAGTGATTGGCGAAAAGTGGAATCGGCCCGTCGTCTGGTGTTGCCAGGAGTCGGTTCGTTTGGATGTGCGATGGATCGATTGAACGAATTGAAAATGGTTGAGCCCTTGCGTGAACGGATTTTGAGTGAAATTCCAACGCTTGCGATTTGTTTGGGGCTGCAACTTTTTTGCTCGGCCAGTGAAGAAAGCCCTGGTATGGAAGGGCTGTCGATTTTGCCAACGACGGTGAAGCGATTTGATGTTCAGGCCACCGAAGAATCGCGGCATCCCCACGACCAGCTGCGTGTACCGCATCTGGGATGGAATCAGGTCAAGGCTAACAGTTGTAAAACCCTGTCGAATGGCCAGGCCTATTTTGCCCATTCGTTTTACATCGATCAGGTTCCGCCCGGCTGGAATCAAGCCACAGCGCACCATGGCGGTTCGTTTGTCGCTGCGATTGAGAAGGGAAGCGTCTTAGCCTGCCAATTTCACCCGGAGCTTTCCGGTTCGTGGGGACGAGAATTGTTGGCAACCTGGTTGGGCAAAGTCGAGGTGCCAGCGTGTTGACGCATCGAATCATACCCTGCCTGGACTGTCGTGACGGACGAGTTGTCAAAGGGGTCAAGTTTTCCAATCTTCGGGACATGGGGTCGCCGGTTGAACATGCGGCGAACTACGAAGCCCAGGGTGCCGACGAATTGGTACTGTTGGATATTTCGGCGACGGTCCAGTCGCGGAGAAATCAAACGGAAACGGTTGCGGCGGTTCGAAATGAACTGTCGATTCCGTTGACGGTCGGTGGTGGGGTTCGTGATCGGGCTACTGCTTTTGAACTCTTGCAAAATGGCGCGGACAAGGTTGCGGTCAATTCGGCGGCGGTGGCGCGGCCAGAGTTGATCGACGAATTGGCGGCTGAGTTTGGATCGCAGTGTGTGGTCCTGGCTGTTGATGCGGTAGCTTCTGGAACAGATGCCTGGACTGTCACGGTTCGGTCGGGCTCAAGAAATCTGGAACTCGATGCGATCGAATGGTGTCATCAGGCCTGTCAGCGGGGAGCGGGAGAAATACTCTTGACCAGTTGGGACCGGGACGGAACCGGATCGGGATACGATTTGCGATTGATTCAAGCGGTCCGTTCGGCGGTTTCTGTTCCTGTGATTGCATCCGGGGGCGCGGACGAACCGCAGCATTTGCTGGAGGCGATTCAGGCCGGTGCGGATGCCGTGTTGGCGGCGAGTATTTTTCATTCGGGCCGTTATCGCGTCGAGGTCGTCAAGTTGTTTTTGGCGAGTCATGGTATTCCAATACGATTGGAACAGGCTGGTTTGGAAACCGATGAAAAAAATCAGGAGTCACGCCATGATCGTTCCATCGATTGACATTCAGAATGGATCCACGGTTCAGCTGGTCGGCGGGCAGAAGCTCGAGCTTGACGCAGGGGACCCTCGCGTCTGGGCCAAAAGGTTCTCGGCTGTTGGACCGATTGCAGTAATCGATCTCGATGCCGCGATGGGCAAAGGCTCGAATTTCGAACTGATTCAGCATCTGTTGCCGCTAGCCCGTTGTCGTGTTGGCGGAGGAGTTCGGGATGAAGCCATTGCAATCAAATGGCTGGACGCGGGTGCCGAGTCGGTAATTATTGGGACGGCTGCCCGGCCAGAATTGTTGCGGCAGCTTCCCAAGGAACGGTTGATCGTTGCGCTTGATTCGGTTGATGACGAGATTGTCGTCGAGGGTTGGCAGAAACGGACGGGGGCGAACACATTGGAGAGAATTTGCGAATTGAAAGATTTGGTCGGCGGGTTTTTGGTTACGTTTGTGGAACGGGAGGGGCGATTGGGTGGAACGCGGCTGGATATGGCCCGGAAAATTGTGGAAGCGGCTGGTGATGTTCGAGTTACGGTCGCCGGTGGAATTACAACGGCCGAAGAAATCGCCCAACTGGATCGATGGGGGGCTGATTCCCAGGTCGGCATGGCCCTCTATCAAAACCGGATTGGTTTGGCCGAGGCCTTTGCCGCACCGCTCATCAGCGATCGCCCGGACGGACTTTGGCCGACGGTTGTTGTCGATACGGAAGGAGTCGCCCTTGGGCTTGCGTATTCCAGCGCAGAAAGTTTGGGAGTTGCACTGGAGACCGGCCGAGGTGTTTATCATTCCCGAAAACGTGGCGTCTGGGTCAAGGGTGAATCGTCTGGTGCCACTCAGGATCTGGTGCGGGTCGATGCTGATTGCGATCGTGACTCGCTTCGTTTTACGGTGCGCCAGTCCGGACCGGGATTCTGCCATCTGCCGCAAGACACGTGTTGGGGAAATACGACCGGCATTTCGGCGTTGGAGAAAGTTATCGGCAACCGGTTGCGCGAGGGATCTGCCGGGTCCTACACTCGACGACTGGCAAACGATTCGGAATTGTTGTCCGCCAAAATATTGGAAGAAGCGAAGGAACTGGTCAACGCGGTCGAGCCGGGGCATGTCGTGGCCGAGACTGCCGATCTGGTCTATTTCACGATGGTGAAATTGATGGGCAGCGGTCGCAAATGGCCGGAAGTTGCGGCCGTGCTCGATCGCAGGCAACTCAAGGTGACTCGTCGTCCGGGTGAGGCGAAATCCGTTTGATTCATTTGGGAAGATTCGATTGATGTTTTTGAAAGTAATCAGCCCGAACGAACTGGAGTCGTTTTCGGGAACCTGCAATTCTCTTGACACAGCGACGTTGATCGGTGCCCAAAAGATAATCGATCGGGTTCGAAATGGCGGATTGGCGGAGTTGGAGTCTTGTGCTGCGGAATATGATGCGTGGGATCAGGAAAGCCTGCTGTTCCGTGGGCCGGAGGACTTCTCCGCCGCTCTGCAACGGATATCCGATGAGCATCGCCAATTGCTGGAACGGACTGCGGCACGAATTCGTTTTTTTGCGGAACCACAATTGGCGATGTTGCAACCGGTTGAAACCGAAAATTGCGGTGCCCGGATGGGGCAGACCTGGGAACCATTGGGAGCGGCTGGTTGCTATGTTCCGGGAGGGCGTTATCCGCTGGTTTCAAGTTTATTGATGACGGCGATGACCGCGCGAGTCGCTGGCGTGAAATCAGTCTGGATTGCTTGCCCGGTTGTATCAGATTTGATGCTGGCCGCAGCGGGGATTTGTGGAGTGAATGGGTTTCTTGCAGCGGGGGGCGCGCATGCAATTGCGGCAATGACCTATGGTGTCGGACCGGTTCTGGCTGTTGATGTTGTGGTTGGGCCCGGAAACCGTTGGGTCACGGCGGCCAAGCAGCTGGTATCGGCGCACGTAAAGATCGACATGTTGGCCGGACCATCGGAACTTGTCGTGTTGGCCGACGACTCGGCTGATCCAGCAATTGTCGCAGCGGATTTGCTGGCTCAGGCCGAACATGACCATGACGCTCGGCCGATTCTGGTCACGACATCGCCAGAACTTTTGGCGGAAGTCGAAAAGGAATTGGCGAAACAGCTAGGCAACTTGCCGACAGCCGACACGGCACGTGCCGCAATGACAAACGGATTTTCCATTTTGGTTGCCGACATTCAATCTGGAATCGAAGCTTGCCAGCGGATCGCACCAGAACATCTCGAATTGCAAATCAGGGATGCCCGAGAATTCGCCGGGAAAATTTCACGATGCGGAGCTGTTTTTGTCGGTACCCAGACCGGTGAAGTCTTTGGCGACTACGGTGCGGGCCCGAATCATGTGTTGCCGACCGGGGGAACAGCGCGGCACGCATCGGGGTTGTCAGTTTCAACATTCATGCGAACACAAACCTGGTTGGAGTTGAAGGATGATGCTGATTCAAGGGAACTGATCGATGATGCGATTCAACTGGCAAATTTGGAAGGGCTGATTGGCCATTCGCGAAGTGCTGAATTGCGAAAAAACAAGGGAAGGGGCCTTAAGTAAACCGATGTTAGTACGGCACTTCGTGAAAAGCGAGTCAGCTGTTTGTACAATGCAGTTCGGCACCTGACCTGTCGATTCGAAAATGTTGTTGGCAGAAACGAGTCAAACAGAAATGGTGTAATTTGTTTTTTGGATGGTTCAAGCGACGCAGGCGGAAAAAGATTTTGTCCCGGCCCATGAACGGCAATTGGGACCAGACATTGACCGTTGCAGTCCCGTGGTTTCGTGACTGGGATCAAGCTACCCGTCAAAAGTTGCTGGACAACACCCGGATCTTTATCGCCGAGAAAACCTGGGAGGGTTGCGACGGGATCACGGTCACTGAAAAAATGCAGTTTGTGATCGCTGCCCAGGCGGCCATGATGCTGGTCGGTATCGATGAATATTGTTTTGATGGCGTCGAGACCATTCTCGTCTACCCGGCCTCCTTTCGCCGCGAAACACGAAACGGATTGATCGTCAGTGATGACGCCCGGATCGGTGAAGCCTGGCATCGCGGTCCGATTGTGTTGTCCTGGGCCGACGTAGCCCGTTCCTACCCTGGTCGCAATGTGGTTGTGCACGAATTGGCTCATCATCTGGATGGGTTGGATGGTGACATTAGTGGCAATCCAGTTCTCGGCGACCGGGCTGCCCAGGAGACATGGGAAACAATCGCCAGTGCCGGTTACGAGCAACTGAAGGCAGATATTGTTGCAGGGCACCCTACCCTGCTGGATTTGTACGCGGCCACGAACCGGGCCGAGTATTTTGCTGTTGCCTGTGAAGCGTTTTTTGAAATTCCCACCGAATTGAAACTCCACCACCCGCAGTTGTACGCATGCCTGGCGAAACTTTTTAATACTGATCCGGCCGGGTGGATGAGGGTATAGTCAGCCGGGAATTTGTGATGCCTGGGGCAAGGAATCGATTCGGGACCGGGAGTTTGCGGCGTCAAAATCGAAACAACTGCAAAAAGCCACGTTGCCGCAGCGAGTGTTTCGAAAAGCCCGAACGCTGAATTACAATGGTGGATTCGCGTCCGCCGACAACCTGGGATTTGTCGCGGCCAGTCAGAGGCATTGGGTAAAGGCAGATGAACGATCAAAAAGAGTCCGTGTACAAATCAGCCGCGCAGTCCCGCGCCAGAAGCACTTTGGGTGTCTGGTTGGGATCGATTCTTGTGATTGTCGCGACACTTGGAATCCTGGTCGCGCTCGCGTTCTGGAAGTATCTGGAAATTCAGGCGGCCATGAAAATGGGACCTCCCCCTGAGATGCCAGCGGCCGTTGGTATCCAGACTGTTGGCACCATTTCCTGGCGGAATTCGACTGGCAGCACGGGCACGATCATGGCGCCCCGCTCGATCACGGTCAACAACGAATTGTCGGGCACGGTCTTCGAAGTTCTTTTCGAATCCGGCCAGATCGTCGAAGAAGGAATGAAGCTGGTACTGCTGGACGCGAACGTAGAGGACGCCCAGCTAAAAGCAGCGATGGCGCGCGAGCAGTTCGCCTTGACGACTCTTGAACGCAACCGGCAAATGGCCGCAAGCGATGCCATCGCAGCCAACGAACTGGAAGAACTCGAATCACGCTGGCATCAGACACAGGCCGAAGTCGAAGAGTTGCAGGCGATCATCGCACGAAAAACGATCGTCGCTCCCTTTCGGGGCCGTGTCGGCCTGTCTGATACTCAAAAGGGACAATACCTGAATTCCGGCAGCCTGATAACGACTTTGCAAAGTGTCGAAGACCATTTGCTGGTCGAATTCACGCTGGCACAAAGCGTCGTGAACCAGATTCAATCGGATGCAGAGGTCGTAATTACGGTTGCCGGGAATCCGTTGAAAGCAAAAATTTCCGCGATCGATGCCCAGGCCGACCGTCAAACAAGAAACGTGCGAATCCGTGCAAGAATTGACAACCCGCCGAAATCGATGAGCCCAGGCGATTCGGTTCCAGTCGTGATCGAGTTCGGGCCCGTGATCACTTTGCCAGCAGTACCCGCCGAGGCTGTTCGTCGCTCGCCCCAGGGAACATTCGTTTTTATGGCAGAAAAAAATGATGCGGGCGAAATGCGTGCCTCTGCCCGAACCGTTATGTTGGCGACTTCGGTTGGTTCAAAAGTGGGCCTTGCCAGTGGTGTTTCTGTCGATGAACAAGTTGTCGTCGATGGATCTTTCAAACTTCAGGACGGTGCCTTGATAGCCCAGGCAAAAAGCACTCCTCCAACCAAAGAAGGAATGTGACAGACGCGTCTGTCCGGCGAAAAATGCGAGCCATCACCGACCGTTTTATTCAGCATCCCGTTCTGGCCATTGTCGTCAACCTGGCGATCGTGTTGATCGGGCTGTTTGCGATCCGTGCATTGCCGGTTCAGCAGTATCCCACACTCGAAAGCAGTTCGGTTGTCATCACGACGTTCTACATTGGAGCCAGCGCCGAAACTGTTCGCGGCTTTCTCACGACGCCGATTGAACAGGCGGTCAGCAGCATTGCAGGAATCGACTACATCGAATCGACTTCGACCGCAGCCGTCAGCATCATCACGATTCGATTGAAGCTGAACCACGACAGCACCCAGGCTCTGGCTGAGATTAATGCGCGGTTGCAGCAGATTCGCCGGCAGCTCCCCGCCGGTTCGGAATCGCCAGCCGTTGATTTGCAGCGCGCCGACCGGGCCTTTGCCTCGTTCTACATCAGCTTTACATCGGAGCGCTTTGACATTCCGGCTCTGACCGACTGGCTTTCCAGAAACATCCAGCCGCAACTGTCCACCTTGCCCGGCATTCAGCGAATCGGCGTGGAGGCCGGCCAGCAGCCCGCAATGCGGATCTGGATTTCGCCGCAGCGACTGGGCGAATTGAATCTGACGCCAGGCGACGTCTACAGCGCGCTCCAGCGGAACAATTATATCGCCGCCCTTGGCCGACTGAAAAACGATACTGTCCAGATTGATTTGCTGACCAACACTGATTTGCAAACGGTCGAGGAATTTCAGGAGTTGATCGTTTCGCGTCGCAATGATGCGACCATCCGGCTGAAGGACGTTGCGAAAGTCGAACTTGGTTCCGAAGAGCCGATGATGAACGCTTTCTATCAGGGAAAGAAAGCAGTTTACGTTTCAGTTTGGCCTTTGCCCGGCAGCAATGAAATCGAAGTCTCGCATGATTTGCAGAAGGAGCTGGAAAGGATGAGACCGGGCCTCCCCGCCCACATCGACATGGAGCTGGCTTTCAACGGCACAACGTTTATGGAAGACGCGATTCGCGAAATCGGCAAAACCCTTTTTGAAACGGTCCTGATTGTTGGACTGGTTGTGTTTTTGTTTTTGGGTTCGATCCGGACGGCAATTGTGCCGTTGGTGGCGATGCCGGTTTCGTTGATTGGTGCGACGATTGCCATGCTGGCGATGGGCTTTTCACTAAACCTGCTTACGATTCTGGCGATCGTTTTGGCGGTGGGTTTGGTCGTCGATGATGCGATTGTCGTTGTTGAAAACGTGCAACGACATGTGCAACTCGGCAAATCAAGAATTCAAGCGGCGTTGATTGGTGCAAGGGAACTGCTCGGCCCGATTATCGCGATGACAATCACTTTGGCGGTCGTTTACACGCCGATTGGATTTCAGGGTGGGATGACTGGAATGCTTTTCCGCGAGTTTGCTTTTACGCTTGCGGCGGCCGTCCTGGTTTCCGGAATGGTGGCAGTTACGTTGTCTCCCGTGATGAGTTGCATGATGATTCACCCGGCAGGGCAAGAAGCGTGGCTGACGCGTGTCGTGAATGTGGTCTTTGATCAGGTACGGCGGGTTTATGCCGGACTACTGCGAGTGGCCATCGATTTGCGTTGGTCGATTGCCATGGCAACGATCATCATCGCATTGGCCGCTGCCCCGCTTTACATGTTCAGCGGCAAGGAACTGGCTCCGGTGGAAGACCAGAGCGGAATCGCATTGATTTTGGAGGCGGCACCGGACTCGACCCTTGCTTCGACTTCCAAATGGACCCAGCAGATGGCGTCCGAGCTCGAGAGTATACCCGAGTATGAAAACATGTGGGGCCTCGCCCAAAGCAGCGGCGGTTTTGGCGGGCTGGTGACGGTTCCTTTTCACGAACGCAAACGGAATACCCAGGAAATTCAACCGGACGTGATGCAACTGGTTTCGAAAGTGCCGGGAGTTCAATGTTTCCCGTTTACACTTCCGCCGCTCCCCACGTCGGGCTATTCCGCAGTTGAGATGGTTGTAAAAAGTGACAAGTCGATCGAGGAGATGGCTGATTCGGTCAAGGAAATCCTGGAGCGAAGTACGAAGGCCGGAAAATTCATGTTCGCCAATAGCGATTTGAAACTCGATTTGCCCCAGGCGCACGTCGACGTTGATCGCGACAAAGTGGCGGACCTCGGAATGGACCTGGCGATGATTGCCCAGGAACTGGGTGTGTTGCTCGGCGGCGGATACGTCAATCGCTTCAACCACTTCAATCGCAGTTATGAAGTCATTCCTCAGCTTGCCGCGACGGATCGGGAATCGCTGGGCTCGATGATGGATTTGAAAATCCGCAGCCCCGGCGGCGACCTGATTCCGGTTTCCAGTTTCGCAAGCATTCGCGCCGGGACAGCGCCTCGCAGCCTGACCCGTTTTCAGCAACAGACTGCCGTGAAAATCACGGCCGAGGTTTTCCCCGGCGTTACCAAGCAGGATGGGCTGGACACGATGGAAAAAATCGCCCGTGATGTTCTTGGTCCATCAGCTTCGATTGACTATGCGGGACAATCGCGACAACTCAAAGAAGAAGGCTCGGCACTGGCCGTCAGTCTTGGATTTGCCTTGATTATGATTTATCTGGTATTGGCCGCACAATTTCATTCGTTCCGCGATCCGTTGATCGTTTTGTTCGGTTCGGTTCCGTTGGCGATTTCGGGCGCGCTCGCACTGACTTTCCTCGGACAGACGACGATCAATATCTATTCGCAAGTCGGCTTGATCACACTGGTTGGACTGGTGGCGAAAAACGGAATTCTGATCGTCGAGTTTGCCAACACACTTCAAGCCAGTGGCAAAACCAAACTGGAAGCGATATTCGAATCGGCCCAGACCCGTTTGCGTCCGGTCTTGATGACGTCCGCAGCCACGGTTTTTGGCCACATGCCACTGGTATTTGTTGCCGGTCCTGGAGCCGAAGCCCGCAACAGCATCGGCATCATCCTGGTTGCTGGCATGGCGCTCGGCACGTTCTTTACGCTCTTTGTGGTCCCTGCCCTCTATATCCTGATCGCCGCCCAACACAAACACGGTGAGCTGGACCCGCTATTGGGAGCCGAGGGAAACTAGAAGGCAGTTCAAAACCCGGTGGCTTTGGCTTCCAGCCGATGCCGAGGCAAAAAATGCTTCGGCTGGAAGCCAAAGTCACGATCCTAAAGCCGGAAATGCCCTCTTGGCATTATGGGATAACCGGGTGAAAGCCAAATCGGCATGAACTTTCGAGGCCGGAAACTCTGGAACCTGCCGTTTCAATTGCGGCATCAACTGGTTACCAACCCGTTACAGGTTCATTTCCTGAATTCGGGAACCATCGGTATTCGATTTACGTCCCAAGAATGCTGCAATTCATGGAGCGACCGGAGCCATTCAACTGATCAAATGCGAGGAACGGAAAATGAAAGCCCAAACTAATGTCGTATTCGCTTGTGCCGCAAGCCTTGGCCTGTCGCTAATTTGGGGCTCTACGATTTGCGGCCAACGTTCAAGTCAATCCATCCCGGAATTCAATGTCCAGCAGGTGAATCGTCACAGCGAAAAACGCCCGAGAATCGAAGTTTGTTTTGTGCTCGATACGACTGGCTCCATGAGCGGGCTGATTCAGAGCGCCAAGGACAAAATCTGGTCCATCGCCAACGAAATGATGGTGACTGACCCCAAACCGGAAATTCGATTCGGATTAATCGGCTATCGCGACCGGGGCGACGATTACATCACCAATGTCTTTGATTTGACCGACGACATTGACTCGATCCACACACAACTCACAGGATTCGAGGCACAAGGAGGCAATGACCATCCCGAATCGGTAAACCAGGCCTTGCACGAATCAGTTTCCAAAATGAACTGGAGTAGCAGTCGCGAAGTGTTGAAAATCGTTTTCCTGGTCGGTGATGCACCGCCGCATATGGATTATGCCAACGACATTTTGTACCCGGAAGTTTGTACGCAGGCCCTCGAAAAAGACCTGATCATCAACACGGTCTTATGCGGGGGCGATTCCCAAACGCAGGAAATCTGGATGGAGATTGCGCGGAAAAGTGAGGGCAAATTCGTCGCCATTCCCCAGGACGGCGGAACGATCGCCATCGCAACTCCTTTCGACGAAGAGATTTCGAAATTCAATACGGCGGTCAACAAGACAGTTTGCGGCTATGGCAATGCGTCCGAACAGCAGGCGATTCAAAGCAAACTGGCATCCAACCAGTCCGCCAGTGCGGAATCTGTTGCAGACAGGGCGGACTATTTTTCAAAGGGTCGTGGCGAGGCCGGTGCCGGCACGGGCGGGGGTGCGAAAGTCATCGGTGGCGAGAACGACCTGGTTGAATTGCTGATTGACGGGGCGGTTGAAATGTCAGCAATCGAGAACGACAAACTGCCCGAAGATTTGCAAAAACTTTCACCCGATAAACAAAAGACGGAACTCGAAAAACGAATCGCCGCCCGCAAGGAAGCGCAGGCGAAAATCGACGAACTTGTCAAGCAGCGGAGCGAGTATATCGAAAAAGAACGGACCCGTTTGGCAGCCGAAGGCAAAACCGACAGCTTTGATTCCAACGTCAAGGAAATGATCCGCACCCAGGCCGCAGCCAAAGGGATTAATTATCCGAACAAGTAACTTCTCCGGGTGCAAATCGGTGGAAGAATCGGAAGCAGCTTATCTGTTGAACTGGCGGTCGGCAGGGCAATTGGCATGTTCTTGGCGCTGTTCGTAGTACCCGCCCTCTACAACCTGATCGCCGCCGATCACAAACACGGCGAACTTGATCCATTGCCGGGGGCGATGACAACCCGGGGCTTTAGACCCTTGATTGTGATTTTCGATCCAGACGGGAAACTTGCAACAACAAAGTGGTTAATACTTATTTGCGTTTTCTGCGCAAAACAATCCCGGCAAACGCCAACCCGATCAATCCGATCGATGATGTTTCGGGAACGGGGCTAGTTGTGAAATTGGTGACCAAAAAGTTGGGAGCGGTGCCAGTTGTTCCAGTGGCATTCGCTGTCCATCGACTCGCAAAATCGACTCCATAACCGTTTCCCGGACCGCCAGATACCGCGATGCCATCAAATGCCGGTTGGTTGGTCGCCCCGGATTGTGCCGAAAAACGAAACTCAACAGTCAGATCGCCACCGGCATACAGGTAACTACTGTCGAATGCCAATGTCGGTCCAAACGCGTTGGGTGAGCCACCGCTGGAAAAAGAATTGGCCAAAAAAGTATGCGCTCCACTGCGTACCTGGAATACCGAGCCAGTGAAGTTGCTGGCAAACGTATTGCTTACCGCAGAGGGATCAACTCCTGCGCCAATGTAGACGTCAAAAAAGCTGAAGCTTGTATCTACCGAAGGCCAATTAGCTGTTGCCGGGCCATTGAGCCGCCACTGAACTCCCGTAATATCTTGACCAACCACGGTACTTAACTGGCCTGCGTCAATCGTCATCTGGTAGGTACGACCTGCAGCCGCTGTGCTCGTTAACGAGAACGAGCTGGGGCCTTCCAAATTGGCGTAGGCACCCGGCACGACGACATCAGCCTTGGCTGTAACCGCCGCTACAAATATCAGAATCAAGGCCAACGCTTGTGAAAGAAATTTTCGCATGATGTTGAACTCCGGAAGAAGTAGTGGGTCAACCAACGGCCAAATCAACTTCGATACAGGCAATCCAGATTAATTCGGCAAGCCATTTGGACAGTCGATATTCTACTTTGGTGTGCATTGGGATTACAACTGTCGGGGAATGGAATTTGAATTACATTTATGGGAAACGGTTTCATGCCTCACAGGCGAATGTTTCGCCGATTATTCATGTAAAACGACAACTTATTTGCCGGATAGCCTAAACAGGCTATTTGGATATAGTAGTCGGCGTCGCCCAAGGTAAAGCGATCGAGACCCAGCTAGTGTCGCTATGTTGCGATTCTTGTCAGGCAAACACGATAGCAGACCATGAATTTCAGAAACAATTGGCCTTCTGTCGGGGAAAGGTGAATCCTGATCTGGACGTTGGCCAGCGGACCGGGAGCTGTAAGGACGTTTCACCCGTTGAAGTATTTGTGTTCGTAGCGCTGGAGCAGGTCGTCGAACTCTTCGATCAGACGGACCCGTTCCTGTTGGTCGAGTTTTTGAAGGGTCAACATGCGCTGGATGCGGCGGTGCGTCGGGACGACGTGCCGGTCGGGGCGATGGGGTGGCTCGACCACGACGACGTCACCTGGTTTGGTTCCTTCGTAGCAGGTGACGCTGGGTGAGGCGAACAATCCTGTCCGAAAACTGGCGAGGTTTTCATTTTCGGCAAAAATCGACGCGGCGTCTCTCAGGCAGCGGACGATATGGGAGGGACTGGAAACGAGGACCATTCGTTCGATGCCACGTTCCATAAAAATATTCGCTGCGGCAACGATTTCTTCTGCGGTGTTTTGCGATTTCGTATCCAGAATGATCCGGTCCATCAACGACTGTTTGTGCTGCTGCCAATCGGTGTCCGATTTTGATTCCGGAACAAATCGGGAAAAGATTTCAAAGCGCCGAAGGCTGTCGAATTGCAGGCGAAGGTATTCGAACGAGTATTCGGCTTCCAGCA
>JAYVKA010000460.1:0-4459 GCA_043768885.1 Planctomycetota bacterium | reverse complement strand
ACATCCCTGCGTAGCAGAGCGCGGCTGCGTAGGGTTGACCGGAGACGGAATAGGCGTCACCCATTACTTTTAAAGCGTCTCTTTTTTCCGGTTCGCTGGCAGCTGTGGCAAACAAGACTTGAAGAGTAGACAGGCATTTTGCCGGCTCCCCGGCCTGCAGCTGCATTCGTGCCAACTCAATTCGTGCCTGTCGGCCCGATTCGTCTTCGGAAGATTCTGCAAGGTGTTCCAGAATGCTGAACGCTTGTTCGTTTTGCATTCCGCGTTGATGAATTTTCGCAAGCTCCCAGGAAAGCCGGCCAACCCAGAACTCATCGTTGGCGGTTTCAAGTGTTTTGCCAACAGCAGCGATCGCGTTTTCATCCATTCCAAACTCTGCCCATGCCCGTGCCGCCAGCCAACCGACGGCTGCCGGAATTTTTTCGCTGGAGTTCAATTTCGCAAGGGACTCCAACAATCGGGTTGTTTCGCGTTTTTTGGCCAATTCTGATCTGCTGCCGAGAAGTCGGCTGTAGCTTCCCAGGAATCTGCCCGCATCAGCCATGGAAGAGTTTTCCAACACCGATTGGGCTTCGAAGATTGCCTGGTTGGCCGCCCACGGATTGTTTTTGAACATGTAAGCGGAAGCCAGCGCAATTGCAGCCCGGCCGACTGACGCGTCACTACCCGAGATTCGTATCGCGCGCGTTGCCGCCGTTATCGCCTCATCGATGCGGCCAGAACCCAATGCAATTTCGGAGAGTTGCGACCAAAGTTCCCCGTGCAATTCCTGATCGTAAGAAGAGTCGATTGCGTGGTACAAGTCTGAGATCGAGCGATCGTTTCGACCGAGTGCCCGGTTCAACATCGCCTGGTTCGCAAGAATGCGGGATAACAGTTCCCCGGTAACGCCAGATTGAATGGCTCCCTGATACGCAGACGAGGCTGAATCAAAGTCGCCATTCATCAACGCGATATTGCCAATGTTTAGCTGCACATAGCCCTGGCGGTTATCGGATTGATTTTGGATTGTGAATTGAAAGTAGAGCCTGGACGCCATCGCCAATCGAAACGGTGATTCGGCCAGCGATGTGTTTTCAAAAACGTGAACGACATCGTCCACCTGTTTCCATTCCAGCCCCAACGGTGCCAGCAAGACGTCCAGAAAAGCTGCTGCGTTCTGATCGCTGGTGTGGACCGCTTTGCTGCGACCGGTCATTCGTGTCCGGGCCGAAGGATCGACGTCGAGCGTGACCTCCGCTATGGCCACGACCTGTTGTGCAATGGCAAAAATGGGCTGTGTGTCCAGATTTATGTCGAGCGTAATCAGGTCCATCTGATTCGATGGCAACTGTACCGCCTGCACACCGGGACGTTTTGCAGGCAACGGCGACGGCTCTTCCGGTTTCGATTCCGGGATTGCTGGTTCTTCAACGGTTGGCGAAAGTGCCAACTTCGGTGCGGTAATCTCCGGACTCAGCAATTCGATGACGACTTCCAGATTGAACGCAGGTTCAAGAAAGTAGACCGGCTGTTTGGACCTGGCGAAAACCGGATTGTCCAACGCCAGGTTGCGCATGGCCGTAGCCAGCAACCATCGCGATTCGGCTTGAAGCCATGAATTGTCCGGTGCGTAGATATCGGACTGGAGAAAAACGTCGGTTAAGAGGCCAATCGCTTCGTCGAACCTTTTTTGTGCCAACCAGGTGCGAGTCAATCCGGCAATCGCAACAGATCGACCAGCCTTGTCTGGCTGTCCCCGTAACGCTGTTGAGTATGCAAGTTCAGCCGCTTCGACTCTGCCAGCCAGCTCTTCCGAGATTCCGAGCCAAACAAACTTGTTGGCAGCCGAGCCCGGTTCCCGGAGAGAAATGTGTTCAATCTGCTTTCGGAACAGTTTGGCAGCGCGATCGTACCCTCCGGCCATCAACGAAGAACGGGCTTCGACCAAAAGTTCCAGGTCAACCTGATTGGCACCCGCGTCTGTGGGAATTTGGCTTGCGCCGAAATTGGCAGCCTGCAACGGTTGACGCAATTCGAAGCCGGAATCAGAAATATTTTCTGATTCTTTATCCTTTGAAATGCTAGCGAAATCCGGAATATCTGTGCTCGGCCAGACTGCCACCATGCCAGCAATTACGCCAACACAGAACAAGGTTGTAACCAGCCAGACTTCGGTCCGAAACATGCGACTTGCCCAAAAAAACACGCCGATTCAGCAGCGTTCGTCTAAAAACGAAGCTTCGCCAGGTTTCAGGCAGAGGCGTTCTCAATGGTGCAAGTCGTCGTAATCGTTACAGTCTGCCCGACCGTACTTTTTCGCATCGGCGTACAGAATCGTTCAGCTTTAACAATTCGCTCGCAAGCCGGATTTGATTCCAACGATAACTTCGGTGTGAGGTTTTTAAGGAGCGATTCAATGCAGGTCAATCCATTGGGCAATGGCCCAAATGTCGGGTTTCCATCCAAACAAAATTTGGAACCCGGGAACAATCAGAATTCCGCCCTGACAGGCAATGGGAAAGCCGGTTCTCAACAACCGGCCAACATTGCTGACCTGGTTGGACGTTTGTCGATTGGCAGCCTGGTGTCGCTTCTGAACAACAGCACAGAAAACAGGGCAGAAAAAGTGGAACAAGCGAGAGTCAAACTGGTCACAGGCCAATACCTGTTGCCGGAATCGGCTCGCCAGGCGGCAGACTCGATTCTGGGACTGTTCGCCGAAAATCAAAACAAGTCGTCCCGCGGGGACGGCTGACCGCCCAAATAAAAAAGCAGCTCCAAAAGGACTTGGAATTGCCAATCGCAAGGACGCAACATCTATCTGATGAACCGAAGAGGTTCAGGAGAATTGAAATATGTTGGGACTTGTGAACAATGTTGGTGCTCTCAACGCACAAAACAACCTTGGACGTGCGTCGATGTCGCTTAACAAATCGATTGAGCGGTTGTCGTCGGGATTCAAGGTGAACCGCGGGGCCGACGGCCCAGCGGCTCTGGTGATCTCTGAAAAGCAGCGAGCACAAATTGCCGGCTTGCGTCAGGCGATCGACAACACGGAGAAAGCTGTTTCGGTTGTGCAGACTGCCGAAGGTGCCTTGAACGAAATCAACAGCTTGTTGATCAAAGTTCGGGGACTGGCCCTGGATTCGGCCAACTCCGGCGTGAACGATGACGACGCGCTGGCAGCCAACCAGGCCGAAATCACAAACGCTTTGGAAACTATCAACCGGATTGCCACGAACACACAGTTCGGCGAGAAAAACCTGTTGGATGGTTCTGCCGGATTCCGTGGAACAGCAACCGACACGGACATTTCCGTATTGGGTATCACTGGAAAAAGCACAACAGCATCCGGTAGCTATGCCGTGAACGTCACGACAGCTGCGGAACGCGCCAAGACAACGGGCACTGCGCGGACCGGCGTTCTTGCTGCCGCCGAAACCCTGACGCTCAATGGTGTTTCAATCACGCTGGATGCAGGTTTGACTCAAGCTCAAACACAATCCCGAATCAACGAATTCACCAGCCAGACCGGTGTCGTTGCCGAAAACGATCCGACGACTGCAACCGCAACGCGATTGCGTACATCCGAGTTCGGCGCATCGGCGTCCATCTCGGTCGTTTCCAACGTCGCTGCATCGGGTACCAGCTCAGGTTTTGGTACCACGCTCGTTACTGACGCTGGTGTAGATATTGTCGGAACCATTGGTGGCAATGCTGCTACCGGAACCGGAAATATCTTGACATCGACGGCTGGTGGTTCCAACGGCTCCACGGTTAGAGTTGGAGCTGCGACTGACGTTGCCAACTCGGCAACAGGTGCGCAGGGCTACGTCAGCATCGAAGACAAGTCTCTTGTTTTCCAGGTGGGTGCAAACCAAAACCAAACGGTCAACGTGGCCGTCGATGAAGTTAGCTCGACCGCACTGGGTGTAGGCGTGACTGGCAACCAATTCGGCAGCCTTTCCCAGATCGACATCACTTCGTCATCTGGAGCACAAGATGCTCTGGGCGTTATCGATGCTTCGATTGACCAGATCACCAACCTTCGCGGTGCCTTGGGTGCCTTCCAGCAAAACACGCTGGAATCAACAGCCAACAACATGCGGACAACTTTGGAAAACACGGTTGCCGCCGAGTCCGTAATTCGTGACACGGACTTTGCTGAAGAGATTTCTAACTTTACCAACAAACAGATTCTTGTTCAGGCCGGTGGTTCGGTTCTGAAAAGTGCGAACCAAACTTCGCAGCTGATTTTGTCACTGCTGCAGTAAGTTTCGTAAAACGAAATTTGGCCAGGTTCGAATGAATTGCATTTTTCGAACCCGGCCTTTTTACCGTAACCAACCCGGAGAGGCGGTAATTGCCGCCTCTCAGCTTTTTTGACCGCATGACGCTCTCCGATACCCGAACGGTATTCCAATGTCTTCCATCGACGGAATCATTTCCGGCTTTAATACCGCCACCATCATTGATG
>JAYVKA010000459.1:0-2204 GCA_043768885.1 Planctomycetota bacterium | reverse complement strand
ACCCAATGCCTGCATTTCTCGAATCCGAAAATTCCCTGTCGAAAAAACAGAATATCGTCCGGTTCAATGTCCATTTGGCCAAATCGGCTGGTTTCGATTTGCATTATTCTTGCTCCGCCGCGGTTTTTGGGGTGTCCGCGGCCATATTTGGGGCCAGGGTCAAGGCTGTCTACATTTGGTTATCGGCGGGGGCGACGGTAGGATTTACAGAAACCAGGCAGGATTTTCCTGTCAGGGTGACTGTGCCGAAGATGCTGGCACCCGTATGGAATGCACTCGACCCGCAAACGGAATTGAAACTAACATCGCCAGCATCGCCGACCAGACGTTTTGAACTGACTGATTTCCATGAAAACTTTTCGACTAATTCTGCCAACGCTGACAATCACGCTCGGGTTGTGTGCAGTCCAGTCCCTGAACGCCCGACAAAGTTTGCCGTCAGCCGATTCCGCGGATTCCCAGGATATTGGTGACCGGATTGCCCGACTGGATGACCGACAGTTTCCGGTTCGCGAAAAGGCTTTGGCCGAACTATCCAAAGTTGGCGTCGAAGCGCTGGATGAATTGGCAACAGCCTACCTGGACGGATCGACGGAACAGCGTTGGCGCATACTGAAAATTCTTGAACAAGTTTCGATCGACACGGAAGAAGACGGCTTCTACCAGATCGCGGCGGTGCTGCGGGTCCTGGGCGGATACCAATACGGTCCGACACAAATTGCGGGACTTCATCGGCAATGGCAAAACGGCAAGAGCGAACGGGCTGCCCAGCGACTGCGAAATGCCGGGGCTAAAGTTGAAATTGATAACGGCATCAACAGTTTCGGCTCTGCACTGCGCGATCCCTTTTTTTTAATGGGCAATAATCAGGTAATCGTTCGACAGGATGTGATCGTTTTTGGCGGCGGGATGATGCCGGTCGATGCCTCGGCTCCTCCGCCAACCGGGATGCTCGATCCGAAAATCGAGACGGAACCGGTGTCGATTCCGGCAACAAAAAACGAAAAGCTGGAATTGCTCGACGAGATCATCCAGTCGGACATCGACTCGAACCGTCAAATTGCCATCGCACCGCTGCGGGTCGATCCTCCCGAAAACGAATCACCGACTGAAGGAGCTGCCAACGTCTTTCAATACAACAAAAACGCGGTCGACATGAACCTGAGCCCGTTCGGAGGCACGTACGATTACTCATCAGGCGATTATCGGGCACCCGTGAACGCTGTGTTTGGTCCCGGGTGGAAAGGGACTCCTGAGCAGTTGAGCGAAGCATCGGCGGTTTCCGGATTGATGTCAATCGAATTCAATTCGCGACCCACGGTCACGGCAAAGGAATTGTCAACGCTCGCACGGGTTCCCGACCTCAAATCCCTGTCCATTATCAACAGCGCCATTGATTCCGAGTCGGTGGATTTACTGGCGGAATTTCCCAAATTGAACACGCTGGTCCTGGATCTGGGCAGGGTTGATGAAGGCTGGCTGGAAGCTGTTACCTCGTTGCCGGAGTTAATGCACGTTCGACTGATCGCCCCTGTGGAAGGCTCGATCGATCTGACAGAGATTGGCCGCCTGCAATCGCTCCGCCATTTGTCGCTTCAGGGAATGGAGATCGATGCCGAGACGTTCGGGATACTGGAAAAGGTTCCCTTCTTGTCCACGCTTGTTCTTCAAAACTGCCGATTCGATTTGTCCGAGTGTCGGGCCTTCAAATCCGCTCGCCCCCAATTGCAGGTAACCGCAACGGGCAATTCGTTTTTGGGCGTTCGCGGCCCGACCATGGTTACCGAGGTGCCAGGCTTCACCTGTCGAATCAGCGAAGTTGTTCCCGGTAGCGCTGCAGAAATCGCTGGCGTATTGCCAAACGATTTGATCCGAAAGATGGAGGGACTGGAGATCAACTCGTTCTCGGACCTGATTCTGGTCGTCAGCCAAAAACAGCCAGGCGAAACCGTCAACATGGAAGTTTACCGGGACGGCAAGATTCTGAATTTGACTGCGGAACTGGGCGACAAGGCCAACGCCCCCGCGCAATGATCCTGGGTTGGAACGAATAGCTGAACTTCGCCAACTCTTAGTACAAGCAATATTTTGTTTAACCGTCAGCCCAAGGCGTACGTGCATGGACAAGGCGTACGCCTTCGGCTGACGGTTAAACGATGATGGTGCATTCCATTCAGGCGACAAAGGCCGTCCAGTAAAAAACC
>JAYVKA010000458.1:0-8336 GCA_043768885.1 Planctomycetota bacterium | reverse complement strand
CCCATTGAGTGGTGGGTGGATTGGAGTCAGAAGTCAAGAACAAGACCGCAGCCCATCAAGTTATTGAGGTAGAAGGCAATTTCAAACCCGGTGGTTTTGGCCTTCAGCGGAAACTGAGGCAGGAAATGCTTCGGCTGGAAGCCAAAGCCACGATCTTAGTGCCGGTTTGGAAATGTGCCCTGGAATCAGGCGAGCAATCCTCAAAAATCAGGCTTCTTCGGTCACCTCCAACCAGCGGTGCTCGGCGTCGCTCAACTTGTCGGAAACGTCGGTGAACCGGGTATGCAGTTTCAGTGCCTCATCGGCGTCGGTCGTTTGCATCAATTTTTCGTGAAGTTCCTTTTTGTCGGCGTCCAGCTGGGCGATTTTTCGTTCAAGGTCGCGAAGCAGTTTTTGTCGTTTTCGGTGGTCTTTTTGCGAATCGCGGTTATCCGACATCTTTTCGGGCAATTTCTCCGCTGATTTTGGGCTGGAAATTCGTTCGGGGGCTGCACTCGCCCGGGTGGAATCCGCCAATTGCCGCTCGCCGGCATCGATCTCCTGGTTGATCGAATAGAGGTACGATTCGTAGTCGCCGAGGTAATTTCTCGCACAGCCGTCGCGGACTTCGATGATGTTCGTTGCAATCCGGCTCATGAAGTGCCGGTCGTGGCTGGTGAACAGAACCGTTCCCTGATAATCAAGCAAAGCGTTTGCCAGCGCCTCGACTGTTTCGACATCAAGGTGGTTGCCCGGCTCGTCGAGGACCAGAATGTTGTAGTCCCCAAGCAACAGACCAGCCATGCACAATCGCGCCCGTTCCCCCCCGGACAAAACCGAGATCTTTTTCTTGACATGAGCATCGCGGAACAGCAACGCTCCGGCGACGGCCAGGATTTGTTGGTTGGTTGTTCCCTTTTGCGCTTTGTGTTCGAGGTAATCCAGCACAGTGTCTTTGGGCGGTAGCGTCGAGTAGACGTGTTGGGCATAAGTCCCGATCTCGCTGGCGTGTCCCCATTTGACTTGCCCGGCGATCGGATCGAGCGAGCCGACCAGCGTTCGAAGCAGAGTCGTTTTGCCCTGGCCGTTGTCACCGACAAATGCAGCCCGTTGTCCGTGTTCGATTTCCAGATTGATTTCCGTCGCGACCGTATTGTCGGGATATCCAATCGCCAAGTCATGACAACGGAGCACCGGGCCTTTGCGCGGCGCGACGACCGGGGCACGAATATGGGCCGTGGCTTCCGCCGAAGCGATGTCCGTCACTTCCAGCCGGTCAAGTTGTTTCTGTTTGGAGCGGGCCTGGCTGGCCGTGTTGGCACCGGCCCGGTTTTTGTCGATGAATCGCTGCAGCTGTTTTTGTTTGGCGATAACGGCCGCGTTGACGCGCTCGGTGTGTTCGCGCTGTTCGAGTTGATACTCCAGAAAGCCATCGATCTTGCCTGGATACATCGTCAACTTGCCGCGCGACAGATCGAGCGTCTGGTCGCAAGTCGCCTTCAGAAACGTCCGGTCGTGGGAAACGACGACGACTGCCGCATGAAAGCTGCGGAGGAAATGCTCAAGCAAAATCTGTGTTCGCAAATCGAGAAAGTTCGTCGGTTCGTCCAGCAGTAACAAGTTCGGCTCGTGCAGCAGCAGTGCCGCCAGCTTCACCCGAGTCTGCCAACCGCCAGACAATTCGGAAACGGGCCCAGTCAGATACGTGCCCTTGATTTCAAACCTTCCGGCAACCTCGCCGCATTTCCAGTCGGGTTGCTCGCTGTCGCGCATCATGAACTCGAGGGCCGATTCACCGGAATTGAACGGATCGTGCTGCCGCAGGTATCCGACCCTCAGATTCGGGTGCTTGATAATCTCGCCCTTGTCGAGTTCTTCTTCGTCCAGCAGAATCCGCAACAGGGTCGATTTGCCGGCTCCGTTTCGTCCGACAAAGCCGATTTTGGCGTCTTCAATAATCGACGCCTCGGCCCCGTCCAGCAAAACCTGGTCGTAATAGCTCTTGTGCGCGTCGCGAATCTGGATCAGTACTGCCACGATTTTCCGGTTCTCGTCCAATTGGTTAAACGAGGATTAAAATTGAATGCCTCCGAATCGTCAATATCGGGCGTCAAAACGTATCAGGATTCTTCTTCTTCGTCGTCGTCAACAGTAATCCGGTATTTCCACTGCTCCCGGCGACGTTGGCGATCGCGGGTTTGTTTGTTTAAGTGGTCCATTAGCAATGCGAATCCGAACAGGCCAATGGCGATCAAACAGGCAGGAACCATTAGGGCATTACATCCAATGAGCCGGGAGGCAATTTGGGAATGGTCCCATTCGCAACTCTTGAGGTCAACGGTTCCCGCCAAAACCAGTTCTGAAATGCCGTGATTTTCGGGATTCTATTTGCCTGATTCGGTTGGTTTCACGCCCGTAAAAAACATCAGTATCAGAACCCAGAAACAGAGGATCAGATTCTGGACCGGCAGCTGTAAAGCCGTAGGCAAACTGTAAATCATCGCCACGGCCGGGATCCAGATGACCCAGTTGGTGAACAAAACTGGCAAAACCCGGCGGCTGTACCAGTTCTTTCCGAGTGCGACCGGAAGTTTCCGGAACGAATATCCGCAGTCACGCCAAACGTAAAACAATACGACGTTGACGATTCCGAAAAGCGGCACCATCACGAACTGGTCGCAAATGGTTTTGGTCGCGATTGTCTGGAAATCGGTCGTCGTCCCAAACAGCCGCGCCTGGAGACTATAGAACAGGTCTATTTCGACACCTTTGTAGGCCCACAACATGCTGTTCGCGAAAATCAAGCCATTGCTGGCCGATGCGTGATTTGTCTGGAGCAATTTCGAAATCAATGCCGGAATGAGTCCGCCAAAAATCGCTGTCGAAACCAGACTGAATTTCCAGCCGAAGGCCTCCTTGAATCGCCCTACCGAATCCAGCCAATTGTGAATCGTGGGGACAAAAAAATAGCCCACGATGATAGCGACTCCAAACAACCACATCACGACAGCCGGAATCCGGTTTTGACGTGCAGCCAAACATCCGGTCGTCCACGCCGTTCGAAACACGCCGGTTCCGGGCGAACCAGAACCCGGCGAAAGGGAAATCGCGTCAACCTCCGGTACTTTTTCTGTTTGCAAAGGCAAAAGCCATTTCAGAGATGTTTGACCGGCGAAATCGGAGTAAAAACAATTCGTGTTTTCCGGCCAAATTTACTGACCGTCTGTTGTGCTCTCAACGGCCGGACGGGGAAATGGTCCGTGCTCGCTGGCGTAATGGATGGACAGATAATAAAGACGGGCTGCGGCCGTGATCTTTTCGTAATTAATTTTGTCTGGTCCATCGCCCGGCCGATGATAATCGGGATGGAATCCGCCAAAGAGAAACGCAACGGAAGTCCCTTTCTTGAAAAAGTTCGCCTGGTCGCTACGGCCAAAGACGTCTTCTTCATCGTATTCGAACTTGAATCCGACCGACTCGTTGGCTCGCATAATCACATCGTGCAAGCCAGTATCACCTTTCTTGCTGCCGACCAGGTGAACCGAATCCGTGTTGGCTTCGGGCAAGTCGCCTTCTTTTTCTTCGTTGCGTCCGACCATGTCGATATTGAACATGCAGTTCATTTTTTCCAAGGGTAACCGCGGGTTATCGACATAGAAGGCCGAACCCTGCAGGCCGATTTCCTCGGCCGCGAACCAGACAAACAGAACACTACGTTTTGGCTTAACCGGATTTTCGGACATTGCCCGTGCGATGCTCAACACCGCAGTCGATCCGGACCCGTTGTCATCTGCACCGGGGTGCAAAACGCCGTTTTGAATTCCCAAATGGTCGAGGTGGGAACCGATCACGATGTATTCATCCTGCAAAGCCGGATCGGAACCGGGCAGCCAGGCGACGACGTTTGGAATCGAGGCCGGCTCTGTGCGTGTTCTCAGTCGTAGCGTGGCCGTTTCGCCAGTCGGTTTCGCCTGATAGGAAACTCCTTCTGGAGTTTTTAACCAGCCGGCTTCTCCCCCACACGCTTCGATCAGCTTCTCGGCCGCATCGCGTCGAATTGTTCCGGCAAGTCCCGCATTGCGTTGGCGTCCGCCGCCTCCAGAGGCCATCTGCGAACCAGTCGAGCTGTCGCCTTCGACAACCTGCAATACGGCGGCAGCTCCCGCGCGTCCGATCAATCGTTGGGCTGCGAAATTTGCTTCTCCGTCCGCAACGTACAAAACGATTTTGTCCCGAAGCGGAACGCTCTCGTCCACCGCCGGTTGACGGCCCGACAGCGTTACCACAACGATTTCGCCTGCAACTTCGCCACCCTCACCGAAACGAGTGAAGCCCAACTGCGGTCCGGCCGGGATGGTAAAATCGCCTGGACCAGTCAGTTTGGATTCAGCAGCATCAAGTGTCACACGCGACATCGGCAACATTTGAAAAAAGGTTCCAGCGTCTCCCATCGGTTGCAAGCCGAACTCGGCAACCTTTCCTGCAACCCAATGGGCAGCCCGTGTGTAACCGGCCTGCCCTGACCCGCGTCCTTCAAACTTCGGCCCGGCCAGGATGTGAAGCCACTGGCTGGCCTGTTCTGGCGAGATCGAGTCCCAGCCGGTTTTCAGTTGGGCAGGAACTTCCGACCCACCGAATTGGGCAATGGCCCAAGAGGACGGACCGAAAAACAGTAACGCCAGCAACGGCAACAGAATTGCCTTCAATCGAAATTCGCGCATTGGATAATGTTCCGGATAGAGAATCAAGCAAACCGTCGGCCGACCGCAGGCCACTCGACAATTCTGGTCGGTAGGCCGCGCCGGGACCAGTAGGAACGGAAGATTATTGGCCGAAAGGCATCGGTACCAAACCCTGCGATGGACTTCCAGGTCCGTCGATTTTGCGTCCATTTTCAACGGCCAATTATTTTCCCACCAACGACGGAAAAAGGATGTCCATCGTTCGATCAGGCATCGACTCCAAACCGTACATTGGAAGTCAAAGTCCGTCGGTTCTTACCATTCATGTCACTGGAAACCTAATTCCCATTAACGACGGACGAGCACTTCCTTCGTACTTTCTCCACGCGACGGACGGTGACGTCTATCCTACACCTTTGCCGATCGGATCTCCGGGTTTCAAAAGATTGTCGCAGTGCTCCAGCCGGCTACGGCACGTTCGCTCGCTGCTCGCCGGTACGGGGCTGGCCGCCACGAGCGGGTACAGCACGGCATACTGCTCCGGCGTGGCGACGGTCACCATCACGATGCATTGCACCCGGCCGCCATCGCACTGCCGCAGGGCTTGTACCAGTTCGGAGTTCTCCTCTTCCTTCCTGGCGTGCAGCCATTGCTCGAACTGGTCGAGCACGATCAGCACCTTTTGGCCAACGGGAAGGCCTTGCCCACGTCGCAATGCCGCCAATGTGTATTTCAGGATCAGATTTTCTTCAAGTGCCGTACAGCGTTTCCGCAGTCCGTGCAGCAGACGCGTTTCGGTTTCTTCAGGCGTGGCTTCGGCATAAACGGGGATGACATCCTCGGAAAGTCGGGGCAGCAGTCCTGCTTTGACCAGCGACGACTTCCCGCAACCGGATGGTCCATAGATCAACCCGACCGAAAAAGTGTTGTCAGGGTCCGTTTCCTCGATGCGAGTCTTCCAGAACCGCAGACTGTCGGGCAGACCGTTTCGATCTCGAGGGCCTGGCAGCAGTTCCAAAAAGAAGTCGGCGTCGTGAGCATCAAATGACCGCAAACCTTTCGGCACGATCTTGATGGGCTGGCTTTCCGAGGAATGAACGCGGTCTGAACCAAGCTGGGTTGATATGGCTGAATCGCGCAGCGTGGGAGTTGCTGGAACTGCAGTCTCGGCGGAGTCCGCTGTTGGCTTCGTCCTGGCGGCAATCGACAGGCTTTCGGGTAAGCTCAAAAAATGCCGCAGGTCTTCGGCCATTTCATAAGCCGATGAGAATCGTTCGCTGGCCCGCTTGGAAAGGGCCTTCAGGCAGATTCGCTGGAGCTCTTTGGGAATCCGTTCGTCATACTGCGACAGCGGCCGTGGTTCGAGCGTAAGAATCTGGTCAAGCATTTCGGCCTGTGTGTCAGCCCGAAACGGTCGGCGACCAGCCAACATTTCATAAAACATGACGCCGAGACTGAAGATGTCACTACGACCATCGACCCGGTGTCCTTCGCCCCGCGCCAGTTCGGGACTCATGTAGGCTGGCGTGCCGACATGCCGTAATCCCTTGCCGACGCTTTCTTCACGCAGTGCCAAACCAAAATCGACAACAAACGGTTTCCCACCGGAATCAACAAGGATGTTGCCGGGTTTGATATCGCGATGGACGATCCCCCGTTTGTGGGCGTAGTGCAAGGCATCGGCGATCGTTGCGACCAACCGTGCAGTTTCAGCGAATATTGGCTTTACGAGCTTCAATTGTGTCGCGAGGTCAGACCCTGCCACGAACCGGGAAACAATAAAGCAGGGAAACTCTGCAACGCTGCCAACGTCATGGACTGGAACAATGTTCGGGTGAT
Source organism: Planctomycetota bacterium (assembly GCA_043768885.1). Lineage (GTDB taxonomy): Bacteria > Planctomycetota > Planctomycetia > Pirellulales > Pirellulaceae > BJ22. The sequence goes on along the minus strand of JAYVKA010000458.1, from coordinate 1,836 downwards.
CCGGACTGGCAACCGTACGGGCTTCGGCCAGATAAAGTTCCGCGTCATTCGGCCGGGACACTAGTCTGGCATAAGGGACTTTAACTGCGACGGGGCGGTCCAGTTGTTCATCACGGGCCAGGTAAACGATGCCAAATCCTCCGTGGCCGAGGATCTTTTTGATTTTGTACCGGCCGATTCTGTCCGGCAAAGTCGGTTCAACCTGGTTACCCCCGTTTGAATTGGCCCCGGAACCATGGGTCTGGGTTGCGTACAGGTCGATCCCGGCCGGGAAAGGGTCGGGATTGAGAGTTGTTTTTTCCCAAATAGCTCTCTCAACGGCTGCGATCATCTCTGTGTTATGGCCGCAGGCCTCGGCGATCAGATTCTTTCGCTGATCCGCGTTTGCTAACAGGATTGCCTGTTCGACGATTTTGCCAATTTGCCAATTGTGGAAGAATCGAATTGCATAACCCTGATTCAGGAATTTCCGGAGGAGGGGCAGACACGCCCGGCATTTGTAATCGAATTGCAAATCACTTTGCATATGACTCAATCGGGCAAAGCTTGTCCCCGCACCATGGACATCCTTGTCCGTCGATTTCAATCTTTCCAAAACGACGGACAAGGATGGCTATCGTACAAACTGGCGCGACGGACATGGATGTTCACCGTACTCTGTTTGCTTATTTGCCCTTTTGTTTTTCCCACGAGTCTTTCAGAGTTACCGTGCGGTTGAAAACGGGTTTGTCGCGCGTGGAGTCTTTTGAGTCGAGGCAGAAATAGCCCGTTCGTTCCAGCTGGTAACTGACTCCCGGCTCGGCGCTGGCCATCGACGGCTCCAGCTTGCAGCCCTTGAGAATTGCCAACGAGTGCGGATTGAGTGCCGTTTTCCAGTCGGCACCGTCGGGCATGTCGCCAGGATTCTCGACGGAAAGCAGATGCTCATACATGCGGACTTCTGCGTCGATTGCGTGCTGGGCCGAGACCCAGTGAATGGTCCCTTTGACCTTGCGACCGTCTGGCGCCTGTCCACCGCTGGTTTCCGAATCGTAGGTGCAGCGCAGTTCGGTGAGGTTGCCTGACGCGTCTTTGATGATCTCGTTACAGCGAATGAAAAATCCGTACCTCAGACGGACTTCGCCGTCGGGAACAAGCCGTTTGAATCCCTTGACTGGTTCTTCCATGAAATCGTCGGCTTCGATGTACAGTTCTCCGGAAAACGGAATTTGTCGAACACCAGCCACGGGGTCTTCCGGATTGTTGACCGCTTCGCGCATGTCAACGCTGCCGGCTGGCCAGTTTGTGATCACGACTTTGAGCGGATTCAAAACTCCCATCACACGCGGTGCGACCTTGTTGAGATGCTCGCGAACTTCCTGTTCCAGGACCGCCATATCGGTCAGGCTGTTGGCACGAGTCACGCCGATCCGGGCGCAAAAATTCCGGAGCGATTCAGGCGTGTAGCCCCGACGTCGCAAGCCGCAAATGGTAGGCATGCGAGGATCGTCCCAGCCATCGACCCTTCCGGCCTTGACCAGTTCCAGCAATTTTCGTTTGCTCATCACCGTGTACGTCAGATTCAGCCTCGCGAACTCGATCTGTTGCGGGTGGTGAATCTCGCAGGCTTTGACGAACCAGTCGTAAAGCGGGCGGTGCTGTTCAAACTCCAGGGTGCAAAGCGAATGTGTGATTCCTTCGAATGAGTCACTTTCGCCGTGCGTCCAGTCGTACGTCGGATAGATGCACCACTGGTCGCCAGTGCGGTGATGATGCGAGTGGCGGATGCGGTACATGGCCGGGTCGCGGAGGTTCATGTTGTTTGAGGCCATGTCGATTTTGGCCCGCAACGTCCGC
>JAYVKA010000457.1:0-18413 GCA_043768885.1 Planctomycetota bacterium | reverse complement strand
CGGTGAAGCAGTTGGAGTGAATAAAACACCGCTCCCGACCACGAAACCCGCACTTCCCTTTCTAACGCACTGCGGCGGTGGAAAGGGGAGTGCGGGTTTTTTTTGGGGCCACACGATTAACCTGAAAAACGTTTGCCTCTGCCGGATTCCGGCAAGGGGCAGGACGAAAGTGCCGCTGGCCGGCTAAGCGTTCGGCGTCTTTTGTTTGCTGGCGGGTTTTGTGACAGGCGGTTTTACGGCGCGATCGGCGATGTCTTTGCGGCACCAGGCGCCCGGCCAGCGGATTTCTTTCACGGCACGATAGGCCAATCCTTTTGCCTGCGGTGCGTTTTCACCCAATGCAGTCACTCCCAAAACGCGTCCGCCAGTGGTGACCGACTGGCCACCTTCGTTTTTGGTTCCAGCGTGAAAGACTTTGACGTCCGGAATTTTTGCAGCCGCGTCGAGCCCCCGAATCGGCAGTCCTTTTTTGTATGAGCCCGGATACCCTTCCGCCGCCATCACCACACAAACCGACGTTCGCTCGTCCCACTCCAGCTTTTCCAGCTCCGACAGTCTGCCACTGACGGCCAGATCCAAAATATCAACGAGATCTGTTTTTAGTCGCATTAATACAGGCTGGCATTCGGGATCGCCGAAGCGCACGTTGTACTCCAGCACTTTTGGGCCGGACGTTGTCAGCATGATTCCGGCATACAAAATTCCCTGGAACGGGCTACGTTGTCGCTTCATCGCATGAATTGTCGGAACCAGAATTTGCTGCTCGACCCAGGCAGTTGTTTCTTCGTCAAGAACATTCGCGGGACAATAGGCACCCATGCCGCCGGTGTTCGGGCCGCGGTCTCCGTCGAGAGCTCGCTTGTGATCCTGGGCAGGGGGCAAAGTCAAAATGGTCTTGCCGTCGGTGATCGCAAGCACACTGACTTCGGGTCCGCTCAGCCTTTGTTCGAGAATAAACTGCTTCCCCGCATCGCCGAACTCCAGGTCGATCGCCATCCGGTGAGCCGCATCGCGGACCTCGTCCAGCGTTCGGCACATGATGACCCCTTTGCCAGCGGCCAGCCCGTCAGCCTTAACGACCAGCGGCACATCTTCGGGAGTCTTGCCAAATCGCTCTTCAGCAAATTCGATCGCGGCACGTGCATTGGAAAAAGTCCACGAGTCGGCGGTCGGAACATTGGCAGCCTTCAGCATCCGTTTGCAGAAAACCTTGCTCCCTTCCAGTCGAGCCGCAGCCTTCGACGGCCCGAAAATCCTCAAGCCGACTTTGCGAAACTCATCGACGATCCCGGCACACAACGGAGCCTCAGGTCCAACAACGGTCAGATCGATTGTTTTCGAGATCGCAAATTTCTTCAGCGACACGATGTCTTCCGCCGCGATCGGGACGTTTTCAACGCCAGGCTCCCCAGCCGTTCCCGCATTTCCCGGCGCAACAAACACCTGTTCGACTCGCGGACTGCTGGCAATCTTCCACGCCAAAGCGTGCTCACGTCCACCACCACCAACTACCAATACCTTCATCTTCTCTGCTGCTCCCTGTCCGACATCCACACCATCGGGTGGAAAACCAAAAAAGACATCATTCGCCGTAACATACCCGGCAACTGCCGACATTCGCCATAGTCTGCCCCGCAGCCTATAATGCGGCGGCTTTTTCACGCAACCGCCCAGCGTTGTTGCGCGTTCAATTTTGTATCAGACGGTTCCAGGCGATTTGTCGCAAGGCCGTGCAAACGGCACCTGCCGTACTTTTACCGGAGATTTCAGGACCATGCCTCGCGTTTCGTCAATTTATTTTTGGAACCAACTGGCTTTGCTGGTTGCTGCCTTCAGCCTCTGTTTCGGAATCGCGTCTGGCGGAATTCTGACGGCCCAGGAAAAAACGGACGCCCAGGAAAAGCCCGTCGACAACGGTCCGGTTTGGGCGACTCTCAAAGGTCGAATCCTGGTCGAGGGGGATATTCCGGCAAGCCCCAACGAGGCAGTCGATAAGGATCAGGGCATCTGCGTCGTCGATGGACAAATGCCAAAGGACGACAACCTGATCGTTTCCGACGAAGGCGGTTTGCGAGACATGTTTGTGATGATGTATTTGAAGGACGACGAGAAAATCCCTGTTCATCCGCAATACGAAAATCCGGACGCCAAACCTTTGCTGCTGGACAATGTTCGCTGCCGCTTTGAGCCGCACGCGATGTTTGTCCGAACCGGCCAGAAACTGCTTCTAAAAAACAGCGATGAAGTCGGCCACAATTGCCACATCATCACGTTCGGCAACGAGGAAAACATCAACCTGGCACAACTGTCCGAAGTCGAAGTGAAATTCAACAACTCCGACAAAGTCCCCGGCAACGTGGTCTGCGACATTCACAAGTGGATGGACGCAGTGATCCTCGTGCGGGACGAGCCCTACGTTGGGATTTCCGGCAAGGACGGAACGTTTGAAATCTCCAATGTTCCGGCCGGGACCTGGTCATTCCAGTTCTGGCACAAGAAAGGTGGCTATCTGCGCGATCTGAAAATCGAAGGCTACGAGCCAGGCCGTCGCGGAGAAATCGAGATCACCGTTACCGACGGTGAGGTCCTCGATCTGGGCGAAATGAAAATCTCCATCGACGCCCTGAACAAGTAGTCGACAGTAGAACAATTGTCCCCAATTGTTCATTTCGCCTTTTTTGCAGCGCCCTCCCGGCCCACAGCAGCCCGAACACTATTCGAATGACCAAATTTTTCACTTCCATGTGTGCGAGTACCCGGCCCCGTTCGATGCGCAACTGTGATTGTGCAAAACCAATCCGCCGACGACTCTTGTTGGTCTTTTCGCCGCTCCTTTTACTCCCCTGCATGTGCGGTTGCAAACCGCGACCGATGGCCGAGCCGCTTCAATATTCAGACTCCTCCGTCGAGCAGATTCGGGAGCGGGTCGATTCGCTCGATTGGTAAATCATGGCTGAATTGCCAGGACGCTGGTAAATCGCCTTGGAATTCAGGGCAAAACCCCGGTTTTGCGACAATTTGACTGCTGGACCAGAGCCCGAAACCGGCCACAATAACGCAAGAATCTTTATTTCGGGAAACATCGCCTCGTCAGGCGGCATCGGGAGTGCGGACAGACCGTTGGGTTGTCCTTTATTCAAATGTTCTTTTGGGCGTTTTCGGTTCCCGACCGATTGCCATGGGTAACAGGAATTTCATGCGCGCAACAATCATCGCAAGTGTCTTGTCGCTTGCCTTTTTGATTTGTGGATGTGCGCCGTCTGGTCCACCGGAGTTTCGGCTGAACGAAGTCGAGCTGTTGAAGCGCGAACGCGAATCATTGCCGACCGGCGAACACTTTGACGCCAAGTATCGTGAACAAGTCGGCAACCTGGTAGTCGCCCTGTTCGGCACTCCGGACGACCCACGTTTTCCTTTCCCCCTCGGCGAAGAAGACCCGGCAAACGAAATCATCAGCAATGAGAATCTGCAACTGGCTGCAGGACCGGTCAGCAGTGACCGGCGCGACAAACATTCGGGCCTGTACCGTGAACACTGCGCACACTGCCATGGAATCTCCGGCGATGGAGCTGGCCCAACTGCCGGAATGCTGAATCCTTACCCTCGCGATTTCCGCCTGGGGAAGTTCAAGTTCAAGGATTCCCCACTTCGCCGTCCGCCGACTGACGCGGCATTGGCAAGCACACTTCGTCGTGGAATCCCTGGCACCGGCATGCCGTCATTCCATTCGCTCTCGGACGAACACCTCGACGCGCTGGTGGATTATGTGAAGTATCTGTCGATTCGAGGTGAGTTCGAACGTTACCTTATGTCAGAGGTCCCGCGTCTGGGGGGTGATCCGCTGATTGATCTGGAACTGTTGGCAAAAACCGGCAAGGAAAAAAATGCAGAGCTGGACGACCAACTGTTTACCGTCGTTGGTGACTGGCTGTCGGAACAATTGATTGCCCGATGGATCAAGCCGGAGAAAAGTGTAACGGCCGTGCCAACGATGCATCCCGGCGTGGCGCCAGGGCACGCCAGCCACGCAGATTTGGTTCTCCAGGGCCGGACCCTCTTTCACACCAAAGCCAATTGTGTTCAGTGCCACGGCGATACTGGCCTGGGCGACGGGCAGACCGAGAATTTTGATGACTGGACCAACGAGTGGCTGAAGACTCCTGGAGTTTTGCCCGAAGACGCATCGACCTGGGCAGATTTTCTCGCCGTCGGTGCCCTGCCCCCTCGCAAAATCCGTCCGAGGAATCTGAACCTGCCTGTCTATCGCGGCGGCGGGAGTCCGGAAGAACTGTTTGTCAGAATCCGAAACGGAATCGAAGGCACGCCAATGCCTTCATCGCCGGAAACGCTTTTGAATAACGACGAGACGTGGGCGGTCGTCGCGTTCGTCCGGAGCCTGCCGTACGGCGGCGAATCGGCGGCATCAAATCCGCAATCAGCCAAGCCGTCCAACTGAGTTTTTCAAAATCCATTTTTCTAACCGGAGCAGACTGAGTTGAATCGCGTGTGGAGTCTGCTGTTTTTGCTCGTCCCGCTCGGAGCCACTGGTTCCGTGGTGATGGCTGCGCTGAACATGCCTCCGCTGGATGGTATGTGGGTGCCGACAAACCAGAATCCTGGCGAGACACGGGTGGATTCTTTGGTCGTCAGCCTGCACGTGGTATCGGCAGTCGTCCTGATGGGGACGGGGCTGGTACTGGCGGGGATTATGTGGTCAGGCACGCGACCGGGAATTGAACGGGCCCGTTACCTGACCCACAACACCGGCTTGGAAATACTCTGGTCCGTTGTTCCCGCCGGGATTTTGGTTTGGCTTGCACTTTCACAATACGCGGCGTGGAGCGACATGCGGCTGGAGCGGCCGGTAATGCAAATCGCCGATGGTTCGACTCGAAATGTTCCACCACTGATTCGGGTTTACGCCCGGCGTTTCGCCTGGGAATTCCATCATGCCGGTGCAGACGCAGTTGTTGGAACTGCCGACGACGTGATCGCGCTGAATGAGTTGGTGGTTCCAGCCGGACAGGATGTCGTACTGGAAATGATCTCTCGCGATGTGATCCACAATTTCTGCGTGCCATCGTTACGGTTGAAGCAGGATATCGTGCCGGGTTTGAAACAGCTGATTTGGTTTCAGACCAGGGTCGGGTACAAGACCGATATCGTTTGCACAGAATTGTGTGGCTGGGGCCACTATCTGATGCAGGCCCGCTTGCGTTCCGTTTCCCCCGAAGAATACGCCGCCTGGATTCAACAGCACAGCTTATCAACCGCTTCCGAATCAGAGGCGGCACAATGAACGAATTGTTGAGCCATACCGAAATGCACGGGCGCCGCAATCCGTTGTCGTGGATTTTTTCGCGCGATCACAAGGTGATTGGAATTCAATTCCTGTTTTCGTCGCTGCTGTGGATGGGAATCGGCGGGCTGTTGGCGCTGGCAATCCGCTGGCAGTTGGCGTGGCCATGGACCGAAATTCCGATCCTGGGGAAATGGCTGTTCGCGGAACAAGGGGGCCAGATCACGCCCGAGTTTTACAACGTGCTGTTTACGATGCACGCCACGGTGATGATCTTTTTTGTCGTCATTCCAATCTTGTCGGGTGCCTTTGGCAATTACCTGATTCCGCTGATGATCGGCGCGCGGGACATGGCCTTTCCGACATTGAACATGCTCAGTTACTGGCTGATGTGGCCCGCCTTTGCCTGCATGATTTGCAGCGTCCTTGTTCCTGGCGAGGGGCCAAGCAGTGGATGGACCGCTTACCCACCGTTGAGCGCGGTTTTCAGCGATGCACAGAGTCTGTGGGCCATCGGCCTGTTGATTGTCGGGGTCTCGTCGATGTTGGGAGCGATCAACTACATCACGACGATTTTGCAAATGCGTGCGCCGGGCATGACGATGATGCGGTTGCCGATGACGGTGTGGGGATTGTTGATCACGGCGATTTTGCAGGCCTTCGCGTTGCCTGTTTTGACCGCTGCGTTGCTGATGCAGTTGGGAGACCATCTGCTGGGAACCGGTTTCTTTGTTCCCCAGTATGTCGTGGATGGTTCGGAAGCGGCGAACGCGACTGCCGGTGGCGACCCGTTGTTGTGGCAACACCTGTTCTGGTTTTATAGTCACCCAGCCGTCTACATCATGATCCTTCCGGCGATGGGGATGGTCTCCGACATGTTGAGCTGTTTTTCCCGCAAGCCGCTGTTTGGATATCGTCCGATGGTGTTCAGCATGTGTGCGATCGCCGGGCTGGGCTTTATTGTCTGGGGACATCACATGTTCGTTTCGGGCATGAATTATCTGTTGTCCGTTTCATTTGCCGTTTCGACGATGCTGATCGCCTTGCCAAGTGGCGTAAAGGTTTTCAATTGGCTGGGTACGATTTGGGGCGGGCGCTTGCAGATGACTGCACCGATGTTGTATGCAATTGGTTTCGTATCGATGTTTGTGATTGGTGGCCTGTCGGGAATCGTGATGGCTTCTCCAGCCGTCGATATCCTGCTGCACGACACGTATTACATCGTTGCCCATTTTCACTACGTGTTGTTCGGGAGCAGCCTGCTCGCGGTATTTGGTGCCATCCATTTCTGGTTTCCGAGAATGTTTGGGCGAATGATGAATGAGACGGTTGGCAAACTGCATTTCTTTCTGACGTTTGTGTTTTTGAACGGAACATTTTTCCCGATGCATTTTCTGGGGCTGAGAGGATTTCCCCGTCGCTACGCCGATGCGTCGGTAGTCGAAACCTTTCGTGATTTGATGCCACTGAACCAGTTCATCACCTGGTGCGCGTTTGGAATGGCGGCCGCACAGGTTTTGTTTTTGGCGAATTTTTTGTTTAGCATCGTGTTTGGGAAACGGGCACAGCAAAATCCCTGGCATGCCAACAGCCTGGAATGGTCTGCGCCGACTCCGATCCCGCATGGCAATTTCCCCGTGATTCCGCAAGTCCATCGCGGACCTTACGAATACTCGCACCCGGATCGTGAACAGGATTATTGGCCACAGGCCGAAGCATGAACCTGAAAACACTTGTCAGTCCAAACGCAATATCGAATCGCCCACTCCGGTGGCCGCATCGGGTTGCCGGATTGTTGGCAATGGTTGTGTTTCCGCTGATTTGGGTCGGCGGGTTGGTCACGACTTGGGACGCAGGGATGGCCGTGCCCGATTGGCCGAACACTTACGGCTACAACATGTTTTTTTATCCGCTCTACGACTGGTTCTATGGTCCGTGGGACCTGTTCGTTGAACACGGTCACCGGTTGTTGGGCACAATCGCCGGGGTGATTTCTATCGCATTGTTATTTGTCACTTATCGCTCGACGACAAACAGGACCATTCGCCTTTTTGCCTGGATTCTTCTTATGCTGGTCATCGTCCAGGGAATGATTGGCGGAGCCAGGGTTCTGATGGACCGAAGGGACTTTGCGAAATTGCATGGATGTGTTGGCCCAGCCTACTTTGCCTGCATTTTTGCATTCATTGTCGTGACCAGTCGATGGTGGCAGACTTCGCTTGAAAAAACTGTTTGTTCGCGGCGAGGGGTAATGGTCGTCGGAACGAGAATGATGTTGTTGGCGAGTTACCTTCAGCTGGTTTTGGGATCGATGGTCCGGCACGTTTCTTTGGGAACGTCTCCGGTCATGTTTTCATGGCTGGTTTGGTTGCACGTGGTCGGTGCTTTTGTCGTCACGTTTGGAACTGTGGCGATGTTTGTAATCAGCCGCGGCGCACAGTATCGGGCCAGCGGATTACGGGGACCGGTCTCGATTGCGATGCTATTGGTCGCCTGCCAATTTGGACTGGGGCTAATTGCGTGGATCGTGAAATACGGCTGGCCGGCATGGATGGACCGCTGGGGGTTTGCAGCCGGATGGACGATTGGCGAAAAAACCCAGTGGCAAATGAACCTGGTTACCCTGCACGTCGCAGTTGGATCTTTGATTCTGGCTGTTTGGACAATAGGTGTGAGTCGCAGCTGGAGATTGACTCCGAAAAAGTCTTTGTCGCGTGTCGAACCGGAAAGAGAGCCGGAATTTTCCGGCAAACAGTCACACGCGACGGGCTGGGCCTGATCGCGAAGTTTACAATCGAATTGAAATTAATTTTTGGTCTGGTCGAAAGATGGAAATTGTTGTGTCTTCTGAATCCGCATCCCAGTCGATTCCCGCGAAAGCAAAGCTGCTCGCGTTTTTTGAACTGACCAAACCGCGCATTGCCTTCATGGTTTTGTTGAGCATTGCGGCAGCGGCGGTGGTTGCGGCCGGTGGGTCGCCCGGAATATGGCCGGTGGTGAATGTTGGCCTGGGAATGTTTCTGGTCGCCGCCAGTGGAAATGCCGCTAACATGTACATCGAGCGCTACACGGATTTCCTGATGCCCCGAACGGCCAGGCGACCGTTGCCGGACAAACGTCTGACGGCGGGCGAAGTCGCTTCGTTTGCCGCTGTCACGTTTGGAATTGGGGCTGGATATTTGTTGGCGACCATGCCGGCTGGAGTTCTGTTGGTGGCTTGTGGTGCTTGGTTGCTGTATGTGCTGGTCTACACGCCATTGAAAGTGATTACACCACTGAATACCGAGGTCGGCGCAATCGCCGGTGCCTTGCCGGTGCTGGTTGGTGCGATGGCTCCGGGTGTTCCGTTAAGCGTTGCCGCATGGTCGTTTTTTCTGGTCCTGGTCTTTTGGCAGTTCCCGCACTTCATGGCAATCGCGTGGATGTATCGCGAAGACTATCGACAGGGGGGCATCAAAATGATCACGGTGACAGAGCCGACGGGACGGGCTGCTGGACGCAAAGCGATCATTCTGGCAATCCTCACGACGGTTGTCAGCATCGGACCGGTGTTTACGTTTTCGACCGGCATGCTTCCATGGATATTCGGCATCGTTTCGGTTTTGCTGGGAGCCTGGTATCTGAGCGCGTCGATTCGATTTGCACGGCAGCCCGATCAACAAACTGCCAGGCGACTGTTGCGGGTTTCCGTTTACTATCTGCCGCTTTACATGATTGGCCTTGTAACCCTGGCCTGTTTGGTGAAATAAGAACAATCGACATCCGGTTCATGAACTCCGCATGACAATTCAAGCCGCAGAATATTCCGACATCGCCAACCAGCCTGCTGTTCCGGTCAGCAACGGCACGCTGGCAATGTGGCTGTTCCTGACGACCGAAGCGATGTTTTTTGCGGCGCTGATCGGTGCATGGATTGTTGTCCGTGCGACAGCCGGTGAGACGTGGCCCAGCCAGCACTCGGTCCATGTCAACTGGTTGATTGGCGTCCTAAACACGGTTGTGCTGTTTGCGAGTGGAGTCACGGCCTGGCGCGCAGCGCAGTTGGCCGAACGGAATACAAACGGTCAGGCCCGGCTCTGGATTCTCGCGACGATGGTTTTGGGATCGCTGTTTTTGGGAATCAAGGGATACGAATACTACGAAAAATACGAGCTGGGACTTGTCAATGTCGGCCAGTCGGGACTGATCCACGACCGCGCGGATTCGCTGTATGTGTCAGCCGTTGGAACGGTGATCAAGGAACGACTGGCAAACGACACCAGCCTGACGGCCGACGAAACGCAATCACTGGAATTGATTCAACAGGGGCTGGTCGGGTGGACTTCCAGCCGTGCCGGCCGCACTTCGGATGCTGCTTATCAGCAGCAACTCTACGACAGCCTCGCAATGCTGATTCTTCCGTTGGGAGATTCGGCGGACTCAGCCAAATTTCTCGCGGCAGAAAACCAATCGCTGACGGTTGATCTGGAAAAGACTCGCGCCATTCAAAAGGGACTCGAAACGAAACTGGAAGATCTGCAAAAACTACTGGCTGGTACGCCGTCCGAATCCGATAAAACGGAAGCGACTTCCATCACACTCCAGTTATCGGCAATCAATCTCGACCTTGTTCAGATGGAGTCCCGAATTCGGGCGCTGGGCCAATTTGCCCCAGAAATTTCTTCCGGGATCAACTTGAACGGACATCCAAGACTGCCGGTTGTTGTTCGAGGTGGGCGGATGTGGGCATCGACCTGGTTGTTGTTGACGGGCATACACGCAGTTCACATGTTGGCCGGACTGTTGGCGTGGCTGATTATTTTGCCGATTCGTGGCAAGTCGCTGTTTTCCGCGTGTGTGGGCAACGGTGCCCGTTATTGGCACTTTGTTGATGCGGTTTGGCTGGTGATTTTCCTGGTTGTTTATTGTTTTTAGTTTCGGACATCGGTCGCCCGTTAGACTGAAAGGCATTTTTTTACATGACTCTGACACGCAAACTCATTCCGCTCGTTTTATGGGCCCTGGTGCTGGTCGCACTGGTGTTGGTGATGCGGCAACGGACAATGCAAACCAAAGCCCCGGGCCCGACCTTCACACTGGACCCAACGGGTGCGGAGATGGTCGAGGTACCATGGAAGCATTTGCCGGACGTTCCGGATTTCAAACTGACCAACCAGGCTGGCCAGGAACTCGACTCGCGGACGATGCACGGCAAGGTCTATGCTGTCTATTTTTTCTTTTCGACTTGTCCCAGCATTTGCCGTGACCTGAATCGTCAAATCGAACGCCTGAACCTGCAGTTAAAAAACGATGGCATCACTTTTTTTGGAGTCTCTGTCGATCCGGATGTGGACCAGCCTGAGGTTTTGGCAAAGTACGCGGAAGATTTTGGAGCAGTGGTCCCGCGCTGGCAAATGTTGACGGGCCCATTTCATCGCGTTCGCGAGTTGGGTGAATACGGCTTCCGGGTAACTGTTGCCAAAGAAGTTCATACCGACAACATCCTGCTGGTCGACAAATGGGGACGCTATCGAGACCGTTTTCGCTGGGACGATCCGATCGAAACAAAACGATTTGTCGAAACGGCCAGGGAGCTGATTGCCGAAAGGAATGTGCCGCTCGAAGAACAAGTAATCACGCGGAATGCGATGGCGGCCAGTCGCCCTGCTGACTGGAATACCGTTCCGTGGATTCGCGAGTTTGAGTTGGAGAATCAGGACGAGGAGAAGTTTTTCTCACGGGACATGACGGGACAAGTCTGGGTCGGCAGTTTCTTTTTCTCTACCTGCACAGCGATTTGCATCGAACAGAATCGTTACATTGCGGGGCTGACAAGTCGGACTTCGGAAAACCCGTTTCCAATCGTCAGCATTTCGACGAAACCGGAATACGATACTCCGGAAGTACTGCGGGCCTACGCAGCGGGACTGGGTGCGGATACAAAGCGCTGGCAGTTTTTGACCGGCGATCCAAAACTCATTCGCCGAACGGCCGCAGAGTATTTTGTGGCACCGGCGGGCGAAGACCATCATTCGTCATTGTTGTTTGTGGTCGATCGCTGGCATCGCGTTCGGGGGAAATTCGACTGGCAACAACCCGAACAGGAAGCGGCGATGCTGGAACTGATTCATCGTCTGCAAAAAGAAACGGCACCGGCACCGGATTTTGACAAAAAAGGTGCGAATTGATTTCAGCCATCTTCGAATTGCCGACTTCGTTACTGGCTTCCACGTCAGTCCTGCCGCATGTCAACGCTTCGTTGAATCTGTTGGCGACGATCCTGCTATTGACCGGATTCTGGCTGATCAAGTCGGGCCGCGAGCGGGCTCACCGCACCGTGATGCTGACGACATTTGTTGTTTCGTGCGTATTTCTGGTTTGCTACCTGTCGCACAAGGCGATTCACGGCGATACTCCGTTTCCGCGTCAGACGTATCCGACGATGGCCATTTTTTATTACATCATGTTGGCAACGCACGTCCTGCTGGCGATGGCCGTGCCCTTCCTTGCATTCGTGACGATCTGGCTCGGCCTGCGGGACCGCCGCGCGGCCCATCGCCGTTTGGCCAGAATCACCTTTCCGGTCTGGCTTTACGTCTCCATTACCGGGATACTGGTTTATCTGTTCCTGTACCAATGGTTTGTGGTGGCGACAGAATCTGGAGCGACTGGATGAATCGAAGATTATTGAACGCGAGATTCGATTCCAGAACGATTTTGCTGGCGATGATTCTGATGTTTGCTTTCCCTGCCGACGCCTGGGGCTGTCCAAATTGCCGGGAGGCATTAGCGGGAACTGGACGTGCATTGGGCTATGCCGTCAGCATTCTGTTGATGATGTCCGCACCGTTTGTATTGGCCGGCTTTTGGACGACATTGATTCTCCGTCTTCGCCGCCAAGCGGCCCTCAAAATGTTTATGGGATTATCCCAAAAGGGGTCAGACCCTTGGAAAGGCAGAGATGGTCAGACCCCTTTTGGGACAGGCTCTAACCGAACTATTCGCACAGAATCAGCTGCCAGCGTTTGTTAACGAGCAGTCTCAGGCCAACTTCCCCTGCCCGTCAATCCAGGCTTCCATCCTTTCGCACAATGCGTCCATGCTGGCGACGTAGAAGTGGTCCGCGTCCGGGATCGTTTCGCGATGAACGTTTTTGTTTCCGGACAAGCCCGTTTGCATCGCTGCATCCAGCCCATCGAAGGCGGCATTTTCGTTCAGCTCGCGTTCGCCAAAATAGATAGCGACAGGAACATCAACACGGTCAATGAAACCGAACCAGTCGAAACGATTTTCATGACCGTACTTGTTCAGGTAAGCAATTGCGCTCATCCAGGTTGGAAACGGAAATTCGACTTGCATCAACCGGTCGGGCTCGCCAGCTTTCACCAGTTCCTGGGCGACGACCAGCGTGCGACGAAACTGGTCGGCTCCGGGCGATTCCAGAAACTGGTCGGAGTTTAATCGCGTCGGCGAGACGGCAACAACTCCGACTGCTTGTGAATCGGGCTGCCAGGCTTGCGCATACAAACTCTTGATCGCACCCAGACTGTGCCCGACCAGCAAAATCCTTTTGAATCCCTGACGCACCAGATACTGGGCCCATCCATTTACATCAAAGCGGCATTCATCGACGTCTTCGACAGCTGCACCCAACGTCGAGGTCGTTCCAGACCGAAGCGTCCAGTTCAAAAAATCGTGTCCGCGCGAGTTGCCGATCACCGTGGCAATTCCGATCCGGTTCAACCTCGAGGCCATTTCCAGCAGGAGACTGGATGAATAAAAATTGCCGGCCAATCCATGACTGATCACAGCAGCATCGGCAAAATCGTGCGGCAGCGGATCGGCGTCCATCAGGAACCCGTGCAAGCGGACCCGATCGGCGGTGATTGTCGTAACCAGTTCGCCTCGCATGGGGCGTTGTAATCCTTTGATTCACTTTTTTTGAGGAAACCGGTAAGCCTAACGGATCGGTCCGAATCAGGCTACGAAAAAAGGCCGCATCCAACCGCATGAAGCGGAAGAATGCGACCCTGTCAGGCGCAAATCAAAATCTGTGACCGTTCGAAATCAGGGTAGTGGATCTTGCCAAAGATCCTTTTGGCGCCGGGATCTTTGGCAAGATCCAATGCATTCAACCCAAATACCTGACTGTTGTCTCAATGAATTAGTGGGCGTTGGCAGGGCTGGGAGCACTGCTCAACTGGGAAAGAACCTGCAAAACGCTGTTCAAATGGGCCAGTCGCGGGCCAAAGCGGTCCACAAATTCGTTCAACACAAATTCGCCGTCCAGCATGTTTTCGTAGTTGTCTTTGACGTCAATCGTCAGCGTTTCGAGAAACTCGGTCTGAACCTGGCTCAATGCCTCGGCCGCCAATCGGCAGCGACGGGCCAAAATCGGGTTGGCTTCGCGCCATTGCCCCAGTTCATGGGCACGTTGACGCTGGGCGGCGCCAAGGTTTTCGATCAAGTCTTCCATCAATTCGTTTTGACGTTCCTGACCAGCGACCAGGCCCCGCAACAGCGAAACCATCTCACTCTCGGTCGACTTCGGACGCTTGGCAGCCTGACGGGCATCGCCTGAAGTCGGCGAAACCTCAATCCGGAATGAGTTCACCAGTTCCTGTGGATCGTTGGACATTATTCAAAAAACTCCAGTTTGGTTTTTCAGTCGGAATACGCTTCAGTATAGTCGCCAAAAACTTGAGTGTCGAGAATTCGCACGGTACAACCCAACCTTCCCGCCATCGAAATCGCATGCCAATCCCAACGACGGAAATTATCGACAGATCTTTCCACACGGTTGGCCGAACAGCCGTCAGTGTCAGGCTAATCGCCCGCTTTTACCACTCCATAACGGGTGACAGTTGCTAAAGACGTACTGTCAGAGTTCCGATTCCTGCAAAGATGGGTCTCCCGCAATTGCCCGGCAATTATTTTCCATGGGGGACTTGATTTTGCATTTCCAGTTGATCCAGCCGAATTCGCGGCTTGCCAAAACTTTTCCAGCTTCGATCCAGCATTCCCATTCAACCCAATTGCCGACATGAGCGAGCCTGCCGACTGTCCAGCGGAACACTTTGCGTTTCTGTCCGTTCACGGGATAGATACGTCGGAGATGTGCGGTGGCATGTTGCTCGTCAACTCCATAGGCAGACCCGTCGAGTTTCACTGCTCGACGCCCGTGTCCGCGAACAGAACGCAGGAAATATTGTACGGAACAACTTTGAAGCAGTTTCTGGCGTGCGAACAAATCGGTGCATCGTTGTTGAAGCACAGCCGCAAGATGCCCGCGATCGTACTGATTCACCAGCCTGAACTGTTGCCACTTCACGGACTGACGAACCAGCCCGTGGTTTTGGTCGGTGCAGCGGAAACCGCAATCGATTCGTCGTGGATGAACGAACGGCTGGCGGTGCCGTTTCAGTTGGGATCACAGCAACTGTTGATCGTGGCCCTGCAACCGGAAGTCAGCGGTACCCAGAAGGCCCTTTCGGCATTTCACGCTGCTCTGCCGATCGACGAACCGTTCGAAAGAATCCGGCAGGCCATCGAAGAAGCCCAGGCCGTGGCTCGTTAGTTCGTACACCGAAAAAAGCAGTAGCCGATTTATTGAAACAATGACCGGCAAGAAAGGAATCTCTGCCAGTGTCCGAAAACCTCGCACCCTCTTCGACAGACTGGAACAGCCTGTTGCGTGAGCCGTTGGTTTCGCAATTCCTGGAGCTCGTTCCGGTCCAGGACGAACTGAGCCCGCAGATCGTCTCGGCCACGATTCGTCAACGCCCACCAAAAATCCAGAGCTTTT
This sequence comes from Planctomycetota bacterium, assembly GCA_043768885.1. Taxonomy (GTDB): domain Bacteria; phylum Planctomycetota; class Planctomycetia; order Pirellulales; family Pirellulaceae; genus BJ22. Next base: position 3,330 of record JAYVKA010000457.1, on the reverse strand, counting down.
TCTTCGACGGGCAACCTGTAATTGGGGGCCTTCAAAAACAGCACAGCCCCGGCCTGGTTGCTTTTGTTCCCAACGGCTCCGCATTAAACGCACCGTCCGACGAAAACAAAACCCGCACTCCACCCAAATCCACGACGCGGATCAAACCGCCAACCGACATGGTGCGGATCGGTGACCGGCTGTTCTTTCTGTTGCAGCCTCCGCTCGAATATCTCTTCAGCGGGACAACCGTCGAGTTTCCCTTCGAACCATTTCCCTACCAGTACGCAGGCGTCTCATTTCTTTTCGCCAGACATGCAGCCGTGCTAGCCGACGAAATGGGCCTGGGAAAAACCATGCAGGCGATCACGACGGTTCGATTGTTGATTCGAAGCGGTCTAGCGCGAAACATTCTGCTGATCTGCCCCAAGCCGCTCGTAACGAACTGGTTGCGCGAGTTCCGGACATGGGCTCCGGAAATTCCGGTGACTTCCATCTCGGGCAACCAGACAACGCGACAATGGATTTGGCAACAGCCCAACGCGCCGGTCCGCATTGCCAACTATGAACTGCTGACTCGAGACGAAGCGCTCGTAACGGCTCCCGGCCTTTCGTTCGACCTGGTGATTCTGGACGAAGCCCAACGCATAAAGAATATCGACAATGCCACCAGCAAGGTCGTGCGAAAAATCGATCGGCGTCGAAGCTGGGCTTTGACTGGAACTCCAATCGAAAACAGCATCGACGATTTGGTCGGCATCTTCGAGTTTGTCTCGCCGGGACTGGTCAACTCCAACATGACTGTGCGAGAGATTCGCAAGAATGTTGGCGATCACATCATTCGGCGAACCAAAGACGTCGTGATGAATGACATGCCGCCGAAAATGATCCGGGATGATCACATTGACCTTTCGCCCGAGCAGTCGGACACGTACTACGGCGCGGAACAGGCCGGCGTGTTACGATTGAACGATATGGGTGACGAAATGAACATCAAGCACGTGTTTGAACTCGTGCTGCGATTGAAACAAATCTGCAATTTCGATCCGGCCACAGGCTCCAGCAGCAAGCTGGAACGGCTGGAAGCGGATCTGGAAGAAATTTCTGCCAGTGGTCAAAAGACAATCGTCTTCAGCCAATGGGTTGCGACCCTCGACAAAATCACCGAAAAAATCGCGCGCTTCAATCCGCTCGCCTATCATGGCCGGATTCCGTCGGCGAAACGGGACCCGGTGCTGAAGGAGTTCAAGGAAAACCCCGACCGGCACGTGCTGTTGATGAGCTACGGCGCGGGAAGCGTGGGGCTAAACTTGCAGTTTTGCCGGTATGTGTTTCTGTTCGATCGCTGGTGGAATCCCGCAGTCGAGGACCAGGCCATCAACCGGGCTCATCGAATTGGAGCGGTGGGCAGTGTCACGGTCTCACGAATGATCATGTCGGGTACAATCGAGGAGCGAATTCACGACGTGCTCGAGTCCAAGCGGGAATTGTTCCGCGAAATCCTGTCGGACAGCGAAAATCCGCAACGGCAGGGGCTAACACAACAGGATATTTTTGGGCTGTTCGATCTGCGAACACCCAAAGGAAAAATTGTGCCCAAAGTCGCCTGACCGAACGTTCGGCTGGACTGATCAAAAAACGAAACGACAACATCTAACTGCATGAGTTCAGCCCGTCACAATCCTTACCCACCCTGGTCTCCCCGCATCTGGAATGGAATGCGAATGGGCAGCTGGTGGCGGCTGTTGCGCGAGGGGCGTTTTCGAATTCATCCGCTCAAGTACGGGATGACGTTTCTGGGGAGCGGCTGTTCCGTTTTCAATTCGACTTGTGCCGCGATGCAAAGTGCAACGATGCACCGCAGTATCATGAAAACGGAATTGATCGAACCACCGGTGTTCATCGTCGGACATTGGCGCAGCGGCACGACGCTGATGCATGAACTGTTTAGCTTGGACAACAGCTGGGCCAGCCCCGACAACTACGACGCGTTTGCTCCGCATCATGTTTTGGCGACCGGATGGCTGTTCAAACGGCTGGTAAAATCCCTGTTGCCTGGCAAGCGTCCGATGGACAGCATGAGCCTGAAGGCCGACGCCCCTCAGGAAGACGATTTTGCGCTGATCAGTCTCGGAGCCCCAACGCCCTACCACGACATCGCGTTTTGCAGCAATCGACGGAAGCCCAGTCCGCTGCTGGCTCTGGACCTCGCCGATGAAGAAACCCAAAACCGCACGCGTGAATCACTGGATTATTTTTTTCGGGTCCTGACACGCTTGTACGGCCGACGACTGGTGCTCAAATCTCCTCCGCATACTGGTCGAATTGCGTTACTGGCCAAGTGGTTTCCCGAAGCCCGCTTTGTACACATGTCACGCGATCCGATGTCGCTCGTTCCTTCGACGATGAAACTGTGGCGGGCTCTGGATGCGACGCAGGGATTTCAGCTTCAACGGTATGACGACAGCCAGTTACTCGACTATATCAACACCGCAGGCCGGTCTCTTTACGACGCGTATTTTCGTCAGCGACCGGAGATCGACGATTCCCGCATCTGCGAAGTCGCTTTTGAAGAGTTGATCGAACGGCCCGTCGAAACTGTAGCCGATACTTTTGAGCGGTTGCATCTGGAGCTTCCGCCTGGCCTTTCCGATGCTGTCGCCAGCTATTTCGGCCAACGGAAGACCAAACCGACCAGCAAGCCCGTCCGCGACGAAAGGCTTCGCGAGGAAATCGAATCGCACTGGCAACCGTATTTGCAGGCCTTCGGTTACACGGTCCCCAGCACCCCGGTCCCGGCCGTTACGAGCCGGTGTTAATTCGCTGAACTCCATCCAGTGCCGATCCACCGGCCAAAATCTTTCCGTTGCGATACCGCGGACCCTGGTCCTGTCGGGCTTCTTCCCGCATTTCCTGGTCGGTCATCATTTGGCGGCGGTACCAGAACCGTCGTTGCATGTACCAGTCGAACAGGCTGCCCAACACAAGCAGCCCAACCACGCTTCCGCCAAACAGGCAAACAACGCGAAATAGTCCCATCGAAAACGCGCCCGGGGCGGCGGTGTCAATTTGCCAAAGCACATCGATTCTGCCGTAGAACAACGCACACAACACCAGAACGATCGACAACAGGCCAACTGCCTGGCCGATCACATTCCAGCTTCGATTGGCGGAGACAGTAGAGCGAAGCGTTTCCAGCGGACGAAACAGTGGCGCACTGTCCATCGGACGGCGAACCGGTCTCCATCCAGCCTGCATCAAACCCAATATCCAAATCGACAGCCAGGCAACAACCAGCATTCCACCGATCGCCAAACCACAGGGAATCGCGAGACCTGCCACTCCGCTGAA
>JAYVKA010000456.1:0-3751 GCA_043768885.1 Planctomycetota bacterium | reverse complement strand
ATGGGGCAGATTCATTACGGGCCAAATCGCCAGGACCGGCTGAACAAGAACCTTCGCCGCTCGCTGTTTGTGGTCCAGGATATTGCCGAAGGCGAAGAGTTTACGGAAGAAAACGTGCGCTCGATTCGGCCCGGCCATGGATTGGAACCAGTTCATTATCCGACCGTGCTCGGTCGCAAATCGACATCGAAACTGTCTCGCGGCACACCGTTGCAATGGAAGCACGTGTCGTAGCTTCATCCTGCCCAAGAGCGTCTTCGTACGCTTCCGTCCGGGTTTATCCCGGCGGGGCGACAACTGGCAGCTACAAATCGAACACCCCATATCTTCTGCTCTCCGTCCGGGTTTATCCCGGCGGAAGCAACGATTGCCGCGATACCGGCTAATCCTCCGAGACATTGCATGGCCCAAAGTGCAAGCATGCCACTCCCCCCAAACGCATCGCCCAAGTGCTATTGGTGAAATCCCGTGATCCGGGTTAGTTTTTGTCGTTGGCAGCCCCGTTTCTGCTGCCAATGACACGGACGTCAGACCCTGGCAAACTCCCATGAAAAACCTGAATCGGGCGCTACGGATGGCGCTGCGGTATCGCTGGTCGATCCTCGGATCGTTCTTTTGCTCGTTGCTGGTTGCCATCTGTTGGGGCATCAACCTCGGAGCTGTCTATCCGTTCGTCGAAGTCGTACTGCATAACAAATCATTGCACGAATGGTCGGCCGAGCGAATTGAAACTGGCCAGGCGAGCATCACCAAACTGGAAACCCGCTTGGCCGAATATCGTGCCGCCGGGACGCCAGAGCATGCTCGCGAATTCCAGTCAGCCCAAACCGAAATCGGAACTGAACTGCGGCGGATCGAAACGACCCGGCAAATTCTCCCTTACATTCAAAAGTACGCCCCGACCGACCCCTATCGCACGCTGGTTTACATTGTGGGATTTTTGTTATTCGCGACGTTGCTGCGCGGAATATTTCTGACTGGCAACATGGTGCTCGTCGCCAAAGTCGGTCAGCGAACGATTCTCGATTTGCAGAATCGCGTTTTCCGAAACGTGATGGATATGGAGATGAGCGAGATCGGCGTGCGCGGCACGGGCGACCTTGTTGTCCGGATTCGCGGCGAAACGGGAATGATCGGCTATGCGATTACCAACCTGTTTGGAAAGACTTTGCGTGAACCGTTGAAGATGGCGGCCTGCCTGGCCGGTGCCGCATGGATCAACTGGCGGTTATTGGTGTTCTCCCTTCTCATCGCGCCAATCGCGATTTTCGTGATGCTGGTCCTCGCCCGTTCGACAAAACGTGCGACCCGGCGAGCCAACGAGGAATCGGCCCGTTTGCTGGACCGGCTTTATCAATCGCTGACCTACTTGCGCGTTGTCAAGGCGTTTGTGATGGAAAACCATGAGCGCGGCCGGTTTCAGGTCGTAGCCAAAGGCGTCTACCATCGCGCCATGAAAATTTCCTGGTACGGAGCTCTCGCCCGTGTGAACAACGAAGTCCTCGGCGTCAGCATCATTGGACTGGCAGTGTTGGCCGGTGGTTACCTGGTTTTGAATCAGGAGACCGCGATGTTTGGCGTTCGGCTCAGTTCGACCGCGATGACTTTTGGCGAAGTCATGACGTTTTTTGCGTTTATGTGTGGTATCGCGGATCCGCTGCGAAAGTTGGCTGACGTTTATGGTTCGCTCCAGGCAGGAATGGTTTCGGCAGATCGCGTTTTCCCGTTGATCGACCAAGTTCCCAAAATAATTTCGCCAGTCAACGCAAAAGAACTCCCTGCCGGGCCGCTTTCCGTCGAGTTCGAAAATATTCGCTTCTCCTACGATCCCGGACGCGAAGTTGTCGAAGGAGTCAGCTTTTCGGTTCCTGCCGGCACGTCCCTCGGCATCATCGGCCCGAACGGTTGCGGCAAGAGTTCGCTGATTAACCTTGTACCCCGATTCTTTGACGTCGATAGCGGCACCGTCCGCGTGGGTGGAATCGATGTCCGGGAAACGAACCTGAAATCGATGCGAAAACGGGTCGGCTATGTGACCCAGCAAACGATGCTGTTCAACGACACGATCGCCGAGAACATCAAATACGGCTCGACGACCGCCAGTCAAACCGAAGTCGTAGCAGCGGCCCGGGCGGCACACGCCGACGGATTCATCGATGAACTTGAAGAGGGCTATGACAGCAGTATTGGCGAGCACGGCGGAAAATTGTCGGGGGGCCAGCGGCAACGTTTGACCCTTGCTCGCGCAATTCTGAAAAATCCCGACGTGTTGTTGCTCGACGAGGCGACCAGTCAGATCGATCCGCACAGTGAGCAACTGATACAGGCGACGCTGTCGAAGTTCATTCGCAACCGGACCACCATCGTCGTGACTCACCGGATGGAGACCCTCGCCCTGGTCGACCGGATCATGGTCATGGACAGCGGAAAGATCGTAGACATCGGCACGCATGAGGAATTGCTGAAACGCTGTGAAACCTATCGCCGCGTCCGACAAACGGGCCTGTTGGAGGCCGCTTGATGTCCGCTTCACCTGCCGTTCGCGAATACATCGACAGCCGTTTCAGCCGGGTCAGTTCCGCTGTCGCCGTGATTCGAAGTGAGGCCAAGGCCCTCGAACACCTTGCTGGAAATTTGCCTGCGGGGTTTTCGGATGCGGTCGAACTGTTGCTCCAGTGCAATGGCAATACGATCGTGACGGGAATGGGAAAAGCCGGCTGGATCGGTCAAAAACTCTCCGCGTCGTTCGCATCAACGGGAACCCGCAGCCACTTCCTGCATCCCGCCGAAGCGATCCATGGTGATCTTGGCCGCATCGGAACCGAAGACGTCGTTGTGGCCTTGTCCAACAGCGGTGAGACCGATGAGGTCACCAGAATTCTGCCTTCGCTGGAACAATTGAATATCCCGGTGATCGCCATCACAGCCAACGCCAACAGCACTCTGGGCAAAAGCTCACGGGTTGTCCTGGACTACGGCAGGGTTTCCGAAGCCTGCCACCTGGGGCTGGCACCCAGCACGACGACTACCGTCATGTTGGCTCTCGGCGACGCGCTCGCACTGGTAACATCACAAGTCAAAAAGTTCACGCCCCGCGACTTTGCGACTCATCATCCAGGCGGAACGCTCGGCCGAAAACTCGCAACGGTCAATGAACTGATGCGACCGATTGAGCAGTGCCGGATCGCCCGTGCCAACGAATCGGTGCGGGAAATCTATGTTCGCAGCAGCGTCGCCGAACGACGCGTCGGAGTGATCCTGGTTACCAGCGACGACGGCCTGTTGTCGGGCGTTTTCACTGACAGCGATCTTGCGAGGCTGTTGGAGCGAAAGCGTGACAGCGCACTTGACCAGCCGATCGCCGCCGTGATGACCGCAAATCCGATCAGCGTCATGACCGGAGCCCGCGCCCAGGTCGCAATCGACATTCTCGCCAGCCGCAACATCAGCGAACTCCCCGTCGTGGACAACGACAATCGCCCACTTGGCATCATCGACATCACCGACGTCATCGGCCTGTTGCCCGTTCAGGCATAGAAAATCCGGGAGGTTGAAGCTCCCGCTGAAACAAAATTCCTTTGCTCACACTTCGACTTGGTAGCCGAATGTGTCGGCGGGAGCCTCGACCTCCCGATACGAAATTGCGAAAGACGATATACTCTGGGATTCGATCGCAAATCTCCCGCACTCTGTCGAATTCATGACCAACCACGTCCCAGTCCTCCCCGACGAGTGCATGGAGTTGCTCGCG
>JAYVKA010000455.1:0-5697 GCA_043768885.1 Planctomycetota bacterium | reverse complement strand
AAACAATTCTCCCGACATTCCGTTTTCGTACAGCGTCAATCCCTATCGCGGCTGTATGCACGGTTGCAGCTACTGCTATGCGAGAAACTCACACGAGTTGCTGGGTTTGAACGCCGGCGAGGACTTTGAAACCAAAATCGTCGTCAAACGAAACGCACCGGAGTTGCTGCGGAAATTCCTCCGTCGGCCGGTCTGGAATGGGGACGAGCTGATTTCGTTTTCAGGAGTCACCGATTGTTACCAGCCCATCGAGCGGCAGCTGAAACTGACTCGCGGTTGTTTGGGGGTTTGCCGCGAACACGGCCAGGCGATTGGGATCATTACGAAAAATCGTTTGGTTTGCCGAGACATCGATGTCCTGGCACCGATGGCGGAAAAAAGACTCGCGCGGGTTTGGCTGTCAATTACGTCACTCGATCGCGATTTGATTGGCGTGATGGAACCGGGCACCAGCCGGCCGGAGGGGCGCTTGCGGGCCATCCGCGAATTGAGCGAGGCAGGAATTCCTTGCGGCGTGATGGTTGCTCCGGTGATTCCAGGATTGAACGATCACGAAATCGCTTCGATTCTGAAGGCCGCCTCTGAAGCCGGTGCAAAATACGCCGGGTTCACGTTGCTGCGACTGCCGATGACCGTTCGACCGGTGTTCGAGGAATGGCTGAACAAACATTTTCCCGATCGGGCCTCGAAAATTCTGGGTCGTGTTCGCCAAACCCGGGAAGGCGAATTGACCTCGCCACAATTCCATGACCGGATGCGGGGGACTGGCGAATTGGCAGAGCAAGTTGCCAAAATCTTCTCGACTTTCCGCACTCGGTACGGGCTGGATACAAAACCGGTGACGCATGACTCTACGCATTTCGTTTCCCGTCCCGACGACGGGCGCCAAATGCACTTGCCGTTTGGCCAGTAGAATTTGCTGCCCGTCAATGCCCCTGAAAAATCCTGAACTGCTTGCGTTCGCCAAAACCAGCCCGTGAAAAGCACGCCCTGCGTCATACGCATTGAACAAACATACCGCCTGGACGTAGGATATGGGGTTTGCCCAAATGCCACGGAAAGGCCTTTTCCTCGCCATGAATTTGTCCGATATCGTCATCCGGGGTGCGCGTGAGCATAACCTTCGCGATGTCAATCTTGTCCTGCCGCGAAACCAGCTGATCTGCCTGACTGGCGTTAGTGGCAGCGGCAAGAGTTCGCTCGCCTTCGATACGCTTTTTGCGGAAGGCCAGCGGCGTTACGTCGAGAGTCTTTCCAGTTTTGCCCGACACTTTTTGCAACAGTTGCCGAAGCCCGAAGTCGATTTGATTTCCGGCCTGAGCCCCTCGATTTCCATTTCGCAAAAAACGTCGGGCAACAATCCCCGCAGTACCGTCGGAACGATCACCGAGATTTATGACTTCCTGAGAATTCTGTACGCGCGAGCAGGTACCGGTTATTGCCCCGGCTGCGACGTTCCAATCACTGCCCAGTCGCGCGACCAGATGGTTGCCACATTGATGCAGTTGCCGGACGACGAGATGCTGACGATTCTCGCACCCGTCGCACGCGGTCAAAAAGGGGAACACGTTGATCAGCTTACAGACCTGCTAAGACGTGGCTTTATTCGGGTCCGGATCGATGGCCAGATTCACAATTTAAGTGACACAGTTCGATTGGACCGAAAACTTCGACACGATATCGAAGTCGTGGTCGATCGTATCGAGCCCCGTGATTCCAATCGCAGCCGCATAGCCGAAGCGGTCGATCTGGCGATGAAGACCGGATCGAACTCGATGATTGTCGTTCGTGGCGATTCGGCGTCAGGCGTTTCGGTCAGTGCCGAAGAAAACAATGGCGACGGCCAGGTTTCGGTTGCGGCCCAGGAGCAGCTTTACTCGGCCGATTATTCCTGCGGCAAATGCGGAACCAGTTTCCAGCCCCCTTCTCCGCAGCTGTTCTCGTTCAACAGCCCGCAGGGAATGTGCCTGAATTGCAACGGCCTGGGGCAGCTATTTACGTTTGTTCCGGACCTGTTGATTCCCGATCCGTCGCTTTCGATCAAAAAAGGATGCTTCTCGATTCTCGGAGTCTGGAAAGACCTTGGTCGCTGGCGGAGGCACATCTATCAGGGCGTAGCCGATACGGTCGAGCGAACACATTCGTTGCCCGAAGGAACGATGCTGGAGACACCCTGGGAACAACTCAGCCCTGAGCATCAGGACATGTGGCTGAACGGCACGGCCGATTTGCACATCACGTTTACCTGGCGTGGTGGCAGCTCCCCGATGAAATACGGCGGTGCGTTTGCAGGTGTGATTGCCGAACTGAACGAGCGCTATCGCAATCTGAAGTCGGCTTCCAAGCAACGGCAGTTTGAAGAGCTGATGGACCAGCTGCCCTGCGGTGTCTGTCGGGGTCAACGTCTGAACGCACAATCCTGTCGCGTGCGGGTGAAGTCAGGGCACGAACAGTTTCAGTCGCCGACGGGATTGAGTCTGCCGGAAGTTTGCGATCTTCCAATCGATCAGGCCGCGAAGTTCTTTACGGAACTGGATTTGGATGAAACGCGGGCCATCATTGCCGCGCAACCGCTCAAGGAGATTCGCCAACGACTTTCGTTTTTGTTGAATGTCGGACTGGATTATTTGTCCCTCGGCCGGACGTCGCCGACGCTCAGCGGTGGAGAAAGCCAGCGGATTCGGCTGGCCGGACAAATTGGTGCGGGCCTTGTGGGTGTGTTGTACATCCTCGACGAGCCATCGATCGGACTTCATGCACGCGACAACGACCGCCTGATTTCGACGCTGGAAAATCTTCGCGACCTTGGCAATACCGTCGTCGTCGTGGAGCATGACGAAGACACGATGCGGGCCTCGGACCATATCGTCGATTTCGGTCCTGGCCCTGGAGTTCACGGCGGAAATGTCGTCGCCGAAGGGACTCCCGAAGAAGTCAGCAAAAACAAAGCCAGCGTGACCGGTCAGTTCCTGGGTGGCAAACGAAGCATCCCGGTTCCTGACAAACGCCGCACCATCAATCCGAAAAAATGTCTGCAAGTCGTCAACGCCCGACACAACAACCTGAAGGGGGTTGATGTCACGATCCCGCTGGGTGTGCTTGTTTGCGTAACGGGAGTTAGCGGCAGCGGCAAAAGTTCGATCGTCAATGACATTCTGATCGAGTCCCTGAATGCCGAGCTCAATCGGGGCAACGGCGAACCGGGCTTGCATGACCGAATCGACGGCACGGAACTTCTGGACAAGATGATTTCGATTGACCAGTCTCCGATCGGGCGAACGCCACGATCGAATCCCGGAACTTATGTAAAACTGTTTGACGAAATCCGCAAACTGTTCACACAACTGCCGGAAGCGAAACGGCGGGGTTACGCGGCGGGGCGATTCAGCTTCAACGTCAAGGGTGGTCGCTGCGAAGCCTGCGAGGGGAACGGCTCGAATCGGCTCGAGATGGATTTCCTGGCTGATATCTGGGTGACCTGTCCGGTCTGCGAAGGCAAACGCTTCAATCGCGAAACGCTGCAGGTTAAATACCGCGACAAGGCGATCTCCGACATTTTGGAGATGAGTATCGAAGACGCGCTGGGTTTTTTCGAGAATGTGCCCAAGATCAACAACATTTTGCAAACACTGCACGATGTCGGGCTGGACTATTTGCAAATTGGCCAGCCGTCTCCAACGCTTTCCGGCGGTGAAGCCCAACGGATCAAACTCGCCCGCGAACTGGTCAAACGAAGTACAGGCCGAACGCTCTATCTGCTCGACGAACCGACAACGGGTTTGCACTTTGCCGACATCGACATGCTGCTGAAAGTGCTACACCGGTTCGCTGACACCGGAAATTCGGTCGTCGTCATCGAGCACAACCTGGATGTAATCAAAACCGCAGACTGGATTATCGATGTTGGACCGGAAGGTGGTCGCGGGGGCGGCGAAATCGTCATTTGCGGAACGCCCGAAGATGTGGCCGCGTGTGACCACTCGTGGACGGGCCAGGCTTTGCGCCGCGTCATGGGTTCCGAAGCCGACCGAAAAGCCAACGCCAAAAAGCCAAGGATGACGACCCGAAAACCAGCTCCGATGGCAGACAAAATTACCGTTACAAACGCGAGGCAACATAACCTTCGCGGAATCGACACTACGATTCAACGCAATGCGATGACCGTTTTCTGCGGTCCCAGCGGCAGCGGAAAAAGCTCGATGGCGATGGACACGATTTATGCCGAAGGACAACGGCGATATGTCGAAAGCCTGAGTTCCTACGCACGCCAGTTCGTCGGACAGATGGACAAACCGCTGGTTGACCAGGTCACCGGACTTTCACCCGCCATCGCGATCGAGCAAAAGAATTTTGGTTCGACGCCACGCAGTACAGTCGGAACCGTAACCGAAGTCTATGACTATTTGCGAATCCTGTTTTCGCGGCTCGGCCAATCGTATTGCCCCGATTGCAATATTCCGACCAGCACCCAGACCAGCGACCAGATCGTCGACAAAATTATTGATCGATTCGAAGGCAAGAAACTGATCCTCTCGGCTCCCGTCCGGCCAGAGCCTGGCCAGTCGTGGGGCGAACTGTGGGAAGAGCTCCGCTCCATGGGCTATGTCAGGGTTCGTGTCGATTCGAAAGTGATTTCAATCGAAGAGGCTCCCGACCTTTCCCGAACGGGCCGATACGAAGCTGGAGTTGTTGTCGATCGGATTGATGTCCGGAGAGACAATCGATCGCGTGTCGCGGACAGCGTCGAAGGTGGCCTGGCGGTCGGCAAAGGCGTTTTGTTGTCGGTCGAAGTCGATGAGGGAACCAACGAAGAGTACTGGCGGGAGACCCGTCACAGCCAACACCTGGCTTGTGACCAGTGCGGCCGAAGTTTTGACCGGCTATCGCCCAATAATTTTTCGTTCAACAGCCAACTTGGCTGGTGCCGCGATTGCGAGGGGATCGGTACCCAGACCGGTGCCAATCCGGCTTTGCTGATCCAGAACATGGAATCGACACTGGCTGACGGAGCATTGCGGTTGTGGCCTTCCGCTCCTGCCGAGTTGTCGCGGGCGATGCTGGAAGCAGTTTGCGCGGCGGGCGGCATCGATCTCGACACGCCGTTCTCCCAATTCGATTCGCGGCAACGGCGGACATTGTTTTACGGAACCGGTGTCCGTTGGTTCCTCGTGACCGATCCGGCGAGCGGTTGTGAATTTGAGTTTCAGTTTGCTGGTCTGTATCCGGCTCTGGAAAGTGCGGCGCGATTGAGCACTTCTCTCCGGCTGAAGATGCAGTCGTTGATGGATGATGTCGAGTGCGGAAGTTGCGGCGGAAGCCGGCTGCGAGATGATTCTGCGGCAATGCGATTTCGGGAGTTGACGATTGACGGCTTGTGTCGAATGCCCCTTTCGAGAATGGTGGAAGTGGTAAAGTCCTGGAAGCTTGATCGCCGCGAGAAAAAAATCGCCGTCGAACTGTTGGGCGAGGTGGTCAACCGCGTGACTTTCCTGGTCGATGTCGGACTCGAATATCTGACGCTCGCCCGAACGTCGAACTCGCTTTCCGGTGGCGAGTCGCAACGAATTCGTCTGGCCAGTCAGCTTGGCAGTGGACTGGTCGGCGTGCTGTATGTACTGGATGAACCGACGATCGGCTTGCATCCCCGCGACAACAAACGCCTGCTGGGTGCACTGCATCGACTGCGCGATCTTGGCA
>JAYVKA010000454.1:0-2684 GCA_043768885.1 Planctomycetota bacterium | reverse complement strand
TCCCACACCGTCGTCGTAAAAACCGGTAACTTCTGCGGAATATACATCCCCGCCCACACAAATATAGGGCAACATGGTCCGCATCGTCACCAAATCCATGTAGTCTTCGGTGTAAAGCCAGGTTTCAAATCCCCGGCCAATATCAGCCCCGGTGGGGTCGTCGAGTTCAAACTCCCGCAAGTCAATAATTGTGTCCAGCAGTTCGTCTGTCATTCCGGGGATGGACGCCAGAATCCGACGAGGGGCCTGCATGATGTTGATTCGGCCAGGAATGTTTTCGCCTTCGTAGGTCGTGGCATTCTTCATCAGGGTGACGATCGTAAATACTTTGTTCAAACTGTTCACCGGCGACTGCAAAACGATTGTCTCATCCGGGTTGTCAGGATTTGTCGCAGTCGTATAAGCGTCAACCAGATCCAGAATCTGGGAGAACGTAAACTGCGATTCGGCTTCCAGATCGAGGGTGATCGGCACGTTTGCCGCGACGGGTTCGTCGTCTTCCTTGAGCGTGTAGGGACCATTGATGCGATACTGGATGATGAAGCGGGTCCATTCTTCGTTGAAGGCACTTCGCAAATCCGTATACAGCTGATTCAGGTCGGGGTTATTCAGATTCACACGCGCAAGCCCTTCGCTGTTCAGATTCGATTCCTTGCTGTGAAGTGTCATGTACGAAGCCCAGCCCAGCATGGAATCGGCATTGAGTGCACTTCCGCCACTGGCCGCCAATTCCGGTTCGTCGATAACGCCGTTGCGGTTGGTGTCCATCCCGAACAACATTTGCGAAGTCACACCGCGAATCAGCAACAATTCATCGAGGCTGTCCAGCGGTCCATTTTTGGCGGCGTAGGGCGAAGGCAAGCCGTTGTAATAACTTGATTCACAACCGAAATCACGCTCATCGTCGTCGCCATCAATCCAGTCGAGAATCGAGTCTGCAATTGAATCGGTCATGTTCGGCAGCGCCATCAACAACTGGTGCCCGCCACCTTCGACAAAGCCGTCGGCATAAATCAGCGTGTTGACATTGAGCTTGTTGGATTCGTCATACAGACCAAATCGAAAACCTTCGGGAGTACCATCGTCGTCCATGGAAGAAGAAATGATTGTGAAACGTCCGAACAGTTCCGGATCATCCGGGTCGATACCAACCGGGATGGCCTGAAAGCTGATCGCATTGTCCCAAACTCCCCCTTTTTCGCGAATGGTTGCCTCGTCGTTGGCCAAAAACATACGTACATAATCCACACCGGAATCGGCCAGATATTTCGACTGAACCTGTCGAATCTGCAAACGTGCGGCTTCTTCTTCGACTTGCATCAAAGCTGTAAAAGAGTAGGCCGCGAGGGAAATCAAAACGATTGTCACCAGAACAATTACGAGCAGAAAACCGCCCCCAGATTTGTTCCGGTTACGGGAATGGAGTGAGCTCAATGGCCGCCAAAATCGACGATTTTGGCCAATCGCATTCATGCCAGGGAAAAGAGTGCTCATTCGTCTTCCTCCGGAATGATTTCCGCAACGGGCAGGTGGACTACCAATCGATAGGCCTTCAAATTGTCTGTATTGATCGCGGTGTTTTTGGCGGCGGACGACGAAGACGGGTGTCGATCGCCATCGATCATCAAGACAATCTCAACGGCCAGCGGATATCCACCAGCTGTTTCACTGGCCCAATCCGCCTTCCAGTCTGTGCCATCAAAATAGCGCAACTGCATCGATACAACTTCGGTCGCCAGTAATTTTGCATATTCATCCGGTCGATCTGGCGAATCGGGTTCACCCCGGTAAGCAGAGACTGCCCGATCGACCTCGCGCCGAAACAGTCCGCCCAAAGCGTCACCGGCCGGGTCCAGGCTTTGCTGTGATTGCTGTCCCGGAGAAAGGCTGACCATCCACGAAATCCGCTTGATGTCGGATGGAGTTGCTGTTGCATCCAGTCCGGTCGTCAAAATGTTGTATTGGTCCAGCCGTGGAAGCCGGCTGACATCCAGTGTGAACTGATCGGACAATCCGATAAACGATGGCCGGTACCAGGCGTTGTCTTCCAGTGCCGGATCGGTTTCCTCTTCGGCAGTCCCTCCCGTCGTATCCCCTGTGGCATCGCCAGTTCCTCCGGTCGCGCCCCCCGTTGGATCACCACCTCCGGTTCCTCCAGTCGGATCGCCTCCCGTATCGCCGGTCCCTCCTGTGCCACCTGTCGCACCTCCGGTCATTCCGCCAAGGCCCGCCATCATCATTTGCGACGCGTCCAGATTCTCCAGTCCGGAAACGTCTGCCGCCTTGTACTGCAATCCGGCTCGCAAATCGTTCGCCAGCATGTTCAAAACCGCGCGGCCCACCAATTCCTGTTCAATCGCCCTTTGCTGGCTGACCAGTGTGTCGTAGTAAACCTTGATCGCCATGCCAATGCCGGCAACGACAAGCACCATCAGCGCCAAAGACAACAACAACTCCAGCAGCGTATATCCGCCACGAACCTCGAAGTTTGAAATTCGAACTGGTTTTCCTGGAGCGATCATTGCAGCGGATCCTCCGGTTCGTAATCCGGATCAGGCATGAATCGCACCACGGACAGGCTGAGCGGATTCGATACGTTGCCGGTTTGGGTAACCGTGACTGTGACCGACAACAGCCCCAATTGGCTGCCGGGCACGGAAGCAATCTTGTAGCTCCATTCGTCG
>JAYVKA010000453.1:0-3812 GCA_043768885.1 Planctomycetota bacterium | reverse complement strand
CTCGATCTTCCGGATGCATTGCAGGATGTAAAGTCGCTGACTCAGTGGTATAACGACCGTCTGGGCGATGCGATTGGATTGGCGCCCGAACAGTACTGGTGGTTGCATCGGCGATGGCGTGACAAGCCCGTTCGCCAGGTCCGGAGCCAAATACCCCAGGCTGCTTGACCCGCAAATGATTCTGGGCGAGTTCAGTCGTGATTTCCTGCCGTTCTTTTCTGAATACCGATCCTCCTTTGTTGGTGAAGGTTTGGAATCGCCAGCCCCGGCAGCGAGGAATCGCCCAGGGCGTTACGACCAAGATCATGGAAGATCTGGTATTCTCTCGGCCATGGTTTGATCCTGCCGGGTTGGTGCTGGGTTTTCGCGATCAAAGGTTGGCCGGATTTGTCCATGCCGGATTCTCGGCGAAGGCGGACGGATCGGACCTGAATCTGAAACACGGCGTGATTTCGCAATTGCGAATTGTTCCCGAAGAAGGGCAAAACGAGGTTGCCGCCGCGTTAATCGAATCTGCGATTGCTTATCTCGCGAAAAAAAATGTTGTCGAATGTTCGGCGGCGAGCCAGTTTCCCTGGGCTCCGTTTTACCTTGGAATCTACGGAGGCAGCCGAGTACCAGGCGTAATGTCTGACGACGTTTCAATGATGAATCCGCTGTTGACGGCTGGTTTCGAAGCTTTGGCCGAAGTCGGTGTTTTTCTGAAACCGCTGAACGATTACCGACCCCGAATCGACCGCCAATTGATGAATCTGAAACGCCAATTCGATTTTACTGTGGAGCTTGACCCGCCAGCTTTTCACTGGTGGGAGGCTTGTACATTGGGTGAATCGTACCGAGTCCGTTATTCGCTGGTGGATCGGAGCAATCACGAATCAGTTGCATCGGTCACCTATTGGGACATGCAACCACTGGCTGGCAGCTGGGGAGCCCGGGCCATGGGAATGTACGATTTGAGGGTCGCGGATCGTTTTCGGCGAACGGGCATGGCGACTTGCGTCATCAACGAGTCACTGAAACAGCTGGCACAGGACGGAATCGGAATGGTCGAAGCCCAGACTCCGCTGGCTGACGAGAGGGCCTGTGGTTGTTTCACAAAGCTCGGGTTTGGACAAGTCGATACGGCAATTCAGCTGCGAAAATCCATCCCCTGATTGAGCCTTCGGGGCTCGCCCCCCGTTGATTGAACCGCACAAGTCAGGCAAAATTTCCCTAACAGTGCATAGGCAAGTTCAACATGTGCGATGTTGAGCAGCACTTTGACGGCAGTTCATGGCGAGTCTGTGGAATGTCAGTCAGCATCTAATGGAAGGCCTGGAACGGAAAGCCGAAATCCGATCCACTGGTTTTCAAAAACGGAATAGACCCGCAGCAAGTCATACTTACGGAATTGAACAGGCATGACTCAAACTGAAAACGGGCCCATGATCACCGCTGAGGGGCTCGGCAAGTTTTACGGAAATTTTGCGGCGGTTGAAAACATCAACTTTTCCGTCCCCAACCGCCAGGTCTGCG
Organism: Planctomycetota bacterium; assembly: GCA_043768885.1. Taxonomy (GTDB): domain Bacteria; phylum Planctomycetota; class Planctomycetia; order Pirellulales; family Pirellulaceae; genus BJ22. Next base: position 2,297 of record JAYVKA010000453.1, on the reverse strand, counting down.
CGTTTCTCGGTCCCAACGGAGCCGGGAAATCGACGACGATGAAACTGTTGACGGGATTCCTCGCCCCGACTGTTGGGTCCGTTCGAATCGGGCCATTCGATATGGATACGGAGCGTTTGAAGGCGAGCCGATTGATCGGTTATCTGCCGGAAAATGGTCCGTTGTATACGGAAATGACTCCTGCCAGTGCGCTGAATTTCATTGGACGTGTTCGCGGCTTGAGCGCAGCCCAACGTCGTGACCGGCTGGATTGGGTTGCCGATCGATGCCAGCTACGAGAAGTCTGGCGCAAGTCGATCTCAAAACTCTCTCGCGGATTTCGACAGCGGGTTGGAATGGCCCAGGCGCTGATTCATGATCCGCAAGTTTTGATTTTGGACGAGCCGACCAGTGGCCTGGACCCCAATCAGCTGGTGGGGATTCGGCAATTGATTCGGGACCTTGGGGCGACCCGAACCGTTTTGCTGTCAACGCATATTTTGCAGGAAGTTGAAATCCTCTGCGACCGCGTGATTTTGATCGACCTTGGTCGCATCGTTTTTGATGGAACAAGGGACGAGTTGGGTGATCGGATGGCCATGGAAAAACGTTTCCATGAGTTGACCGGATTCAACGCGTCGCGGGTTGCCGGGTCCGGAGTTTCCTAGGTCGTTGCTGTTTGTTGCCGTTATTTGACTATTTGATTTGATCCAACCGGTAGTTGTTCATCATGTGTCGTTGGCATGTTATTTCTGCAATTCTTTGGCGGAACCTGAAGCAATATTTCTCGGGGATGCTGGGGTACGTCATCATTGTCGTGTTTGTCACTGTTTGTGCAGTGATGACGTTCAGCCAGCAGTTTTTTGCTGACAACCTCGCGAATCTGGACCAGCTGACAGACTGGTTCCCGTTTCTTTTGTTGTTTCTTGCGCCGGCAATCACGATGACGTCGTGGGCCGAAGAACGGAAACAGGGAACGGATGCGATTCTGTTTACGTTGCCGGCTTCCGATTTCGAAATCACGATCGGAAAGTACCTGGCGGCTTCGGCGGTTTATTCGATTGCATTGTTGTTCTCGTTGTCCCAGCTCTATTCGATTTCGATGCTGGGGATGCCCGATTGGGGCGTCGTCGTTTCGACGTACATGGGTTATTGGCTGGCCGGAATGGCTCTCTTGTCTGTCGGAATGTTCGCGTCGTCGTTGACCGACAGCCCAACAGTTGCGTTTGTGGTCGGAGCCGCGTTGTGCGCGGTGCCGGTCCTGATTGGTGTCGTTTTGCGGGGTGTAACGGCGGTCGATTGGTTGGGGCTGGATTGGCAATTGAATGAATTTGCTTCCGGTCTGGTGACTTTGCCCGGCGTTTTCTATTTCCTCAGCATCATCTGGTTGATGCTCTATTTGAACCTGGTAGTCATCGGCCAAAGGCACTGGAATCGCAGTCGCCAAGTCAGTCTCGATGGTCATTTCGTTATCAAGTTGATGGGTAGCTTTGGTGCCGTGGCCCTTACGCTTTGGTTGATAGGCCTCATCTTGAGAGATATTTTTGGAAGACAGTGGCTGCCGGTCGAACCAGGTGCTCTGCTTTTTTGGAGCATCGTTGTTCTGATGGCAGGCTGGTATTTGGTCCTGGTAATCCAACACATCCGAATGCGCGGGCGCAAGGTAAACCCTGACAGTCATTTCCTGGTTCGAGTGACAGCCATGACTATTGCCGTGTTGGCTCTGAATTATGTTCTCGGCATGATGCCTGGAAGCAATTGGACCCAGGTCGATATGACCTCCGAACAACTTTACACGTTGGACCCGGCGACTTCGAAAACCCTGAAACAGATTACCGACAACAATCAGTCAGTTTCAATCGAAGCCTATGTCAGCGCCGAGGTGCCTCGCGAATTTGTTACCGTCAAAAAGAATCTGTTAAACCTTGTCCAGCGATTCCAATCCATGGGCGGGAAAAATCTGTCGCTGGAAGTTCATCAAGTTCAGCCGAATTCCGAAATGGGTTATACGGCGGTCAGTAACGGCGTTCAGTCAGAGACGGTTCGCTCAGAGACGAATGGAAAAGTTGTCGAGCAGGAAGTCCTGATGGGCTGCGTAATCAAGACCGCGACCGGCGACGTGACTCTGCCCAAAATCGACAAAGACACTTCCCTGGAATACGAGTTGACTCGCGGAATTGCTTCGGCGGTCGATCAGAAAAACCGCCTGACGCTGGGGATCGTGGCGACCGACACGCATTTTGGCGGGCCGGAATTTGATGGCCGCCGCGTGCCGTGGGCTTACAACCATACGCTGCACGAACTGGAGAAAATGTACT
>JAYVKA010000452.1:0-2531 GCA_043768885.1 Planctomycetota bacterium | reverse complement strand
TACTGGATGATGATGTCGTCATATCAGGTGTTCGGAATCACCGAATTTGCGGCGAGATTTTGGTCGGCGTCGCTGAGCGCAATGACTTGTCTTTTGACGTGGCGAATCGGTTGGAGGCTGATTGGGTATTGGCAGGGATTGCTTGCGGCATTGATCTTGCCCGGCACGGTCATGTTTACGGTGGCTGCCCGGGCGGCAACGCCAGACGCGCCGCTGATTTTCTTTTTCACGCTGGCACTTTTGGTTTTTGTCGAAGCGATGGCCGCGAATTGGAACTCCGGAGCGTCTTCCGAAGTTTCCGGTCCCGGGCCTGCAGTCTGGAAATTCGGCTTCGTGCCGGCAGTCCTGTTTTACGTCGCAATTGCTCTTGCCGTGTTGTCGAAAGGCCTGGCCGGCTTCTTGCCCCCTTTGGCCACTATCGGCCTGTTTCTGATGGTCGTTCGGAAAAGGGACAACGCCGATTCCGTTGCCGGCCAAGCATCGTGGAAGGGTGCGGCACTGGACTGGCTTCGCGTCATTACGCCATACAATTTTATTCGTTCGCTTTTTTTGATGCGACCGTTTTTGGGTCTGATCGTAATTTTGCTCGTCGCCGGGCCATGGTTTGTTGCAGTTGGCAAGGCTACAGACGGGCATTTTTTGCACCTGTTTTTCTTTCGCGAGCACTTGGGGCGGGCGACCGAAGTTTTTGAAGGGCACTCCGGCGGATTGTGGTTTTATCCGGTGGCCTTGTTGTTGGGCTTTTTCCCGTGGAGCATTTTTGCCGTTCCGGTCATTGGCGAAACGCTTTTCAGACGGCGCGGACCAGCCTCAAGTGGAATCACGTTGTTGATCTGTTGGGTCGTGGTTGTCGTTGGAATGTTTTCCCTGGCTTCCACGAAACTTCCCAGTTATGTAACGCCTTGCTATCCGGCTTTGGCACTGTTGACGTCCAGCGCTGTCTATTCGTTTAGTCTGGGATTGGCCCGAATGGGAGATCGCTGGTATCGAATCGGTTTTGTGAGTTTTGGATTGTTCGCAATCTCATTGACCATCGGACTGGCAGTTGCGGGACACCAGTTACTGGGCGGACGATGGCAGGCCGGAATGGTTGGCGTGCCTTTGATGGCAGGTTCGTGTTTCTTGATTTGGTGTTTGTGTCGAATCGATTCCCGAAGGATGCGGATTCCGTTTGGACTCGCGATTACGTCTGGGTTATTTAGCCTTGTGATGTTTGGACCCGCAGCCGTTTTGGTCGAATCGTCCAGGCAGACTGACACCGTATTGTCTGTTTTGAGAAGCGCCGACCCCGAGGTCCCGATCGGCTCATTCCAGTGTATGGAATCGAGTTGGGTTGTTTACGGTCAGCATCCGATCTACGAATTGACGCGATCAAAAACCAACGATAACGAATTGAACCAGCCCAGAAAATTTTGGGAAAAACTTCCGTGGGTCAGTCCTAGGGAACTGGTCGAGACTCACCCCGGTGCGCTGATTCTGACAACTGACGAATACCTGGATGAGTTGAAGGAAATTTTGGGGCAACCTGTGACTGTAATTGCCGACGTGGAATATTTCATGCGGGAGTGGCGCTTGATTTTGGTTTCCGTGAATCCCGAATCGGCGGAAAGATACGCCCAGCGACAGGTTATCGAAACGGGACCGTTCTCGCGATAACCAGTGATCCCTGGGACCGAGGTTACTTTCAACCCACTTCTCAAAACTCGCGCAAGGTAATCATCAACAACAAATTACGGCGCAATTCTGAATAGTTTCCATGCCATGCCTTGCCGCTCATAAACGATTCGGTCGTGTAGTCGATCCATGCGGCCCTGCCAAAATTCGCATCGCGACGGCTCGAGAATGTAACCGCCCCAGTTGTCAGGCAGGGGCACGGGTCCGCCTTCGAATTGTTTTTCCAGTTCAATGCGACGCACATCGAGTACGTCGCGAGATTCGATCACATCGGACTGGTGTGAGGCGTGGGCACCGATTTGGGCTCCACGTGGTCGGCTGTGAAAATATTCCAGGCTTCGCTCGCGCGAAGTCTTCGTCGCCTGGCCTTCGATTCGGACTTGCCTTTCCAGCCACGGCCAATGGAAAAGCAGGCTTGCGTTTTGGTTTTCAACCAGCTGCATTCCTTTGGCCGATTCATAGTTGGAAAAAAACTCGAATCCGGCCGCGGAAATGCCTTTAAGCAAAACCGTGCGGGCGGTTGGCTGGTTGGCTTTTCCGCAAGTCGCCAATGTCATCGCATTGGATTCGTACCACGTTCCGGGCGATGTCTTCATGGAGAGATCAAACCAAGCCTGAAACTGCTTGAACGGATCGAGGTCCAGGTCCGGGATTTCAAGGCCGGTCGTGGAATACTCTTTGCGAAGCTGGTTAAGGTCCACGGCGACTCCAAAATGTCCGTTGGTTGAGGCTCGACGAAACCGAATTCAGGAAATCATTCCGTGCTGGGTAGATCGCCTGGAAACTGTTAAAATGACTGTTGAGCACGTCCCGAAATTTGCGATTAACAAATTTGGGACGAAAAAGTATCTGAATCC
>JAYVKA010000451.1:0-5450 GCA_043768885.1 Planctomycetota bacterium | reverse complement strand
TGATCGACAAGACGTCTCCGCCGTCGTTCACTGATGCGCCCGGGAGGTCGAGGCTCCCGCCGAGACAACTGGCGCCGATCATATTGGCCATTGCGATCTATCGTCTCGATGGGTTTATGGTGGTACTCTGGTACTGACTACACGCGGAATCGATCCGCTGGGCAAGACCATGGATTCGTATTCAGACGCGGCTGGACGAAAACAGTAAACTGGACCTGTCCCCGTTTCTTCTCCCGTTTCTTCTCCGAACTGTTGGCCAGCACCCGTTTCCTGAATCATCAAGCCCTGAACTGTTGACAGTGACTTTTCAAAATTCTTGGGCTTGTTGGCAAACTCCGGCCGAGCAATTGCAGTCGATTCCACCGCTGCATTGGACTCGTCAGTTTTTTCCCATAAACCGGCCGATGACGAACTGTCTGGCGCCGAATTGGATTCCATAGCCTTTTCGGTTTTGGAATTGGCTGATTCCGGATTTTCAACTTTTCGTAACTTTTCAAAGTTTTCTCCAGCCAGCCTTCTTGCGTGACTTAAAATCGAGGCGCGAATGTTGGACTTGCTGCCCGCTTTTAGAAACAACAACGCCTCTTTGCCGTCGGCCCGTCGAACCACTTGTCCATCCAGACGATACCAAATCTTTAGAAAATCCTGGGCTTTTGCAGGGGGGCTTTTTAGTCCCAGTCCAGCGGCGCTTATTTCTGTGATTTCTACTGTATCCAATACAATTTTGGCGACTTCATTCGTGCACCTGATACTTCCTCGTCCCTTACCATACACGGCTGAAACGATCGAAATCTCAGGAATTGATTTGTCACCTTCTTGAACGCAAGAACTGCCGCCTGCATACGCCGATTCCGCGACCAGAATTGCTACTGTCACAAAACACATGCCGAAACAGAGTTTCAAATTTCTTAACATCGCAGGCAGTTCTCTGAAGGACAGTTCAATTGCCGATTCTTGCAATCACGCTGACTTTCTATTACCTGCCGGTCGAGCCCGCAAACCGTTGGAGCTTCCGGGGTGAAAACCATGGAATTAGTTAGTTTTTGCCGACGAAAAACGGGGACAGGTCTTAATTACGATTTGGGTCGACCAGGATTCTGGAGGGAAGAGTCCAAGCCAGGCTTTCTCGCCGTCTGTGCGGAGAGCGTTCCTTTGTGGCAAAGGGTTCGAGCGGCGGAAAGCCTGGATTAACAGCCTGTTGAATTTCAACCCGAAGCGTGAGCGAGGCGAACCATTCGGGCGAGTTTCGGGCGTTAGGCCGTCCCTCGCTGACGCGTCGGGTTACGACGCAGAGAACATCAACAGGCTGTTAAAGAACGGCTGGAACTGCCGACGGGCAGTTTGTTTATCTGCATTGCGGAGCAATCTCGTCGGGCAGTTGCCAGGAGTATCGCCACCGACTGCCAGTTTGGCGACAACTTCCGCACTGGCACTGGTCGTTTTTTTGGCAGTTCCAATTTCTGGAATCGCCTCGCATGGTGTATGGGGATACGTCGTGGAATATTTCCGTCCCAATCCGCTTCTGTTTCCCTTGCACGTGGTTTCGGAACTCTCCCGAACACACGCGCTGTCCTTTCGCCTTTTTGGAAACATCATGTCAGGGCATCTGCTGGTTGCCCTGCTGATTTCGCTTTCAGGATTTCTGGTTCCAATGCCATTCATGGCACTGGATTTGTTCATTGGGCTTCTGCAGGCATACATCTTTTCAATTCTGTCCACAGTTTTTATCGGGGCCGCCATTGGCCAGGGAGAAAACTCATGAATGAACAAACGATTATTGCGATGGTCTCAATTCTGGGAGCCGTTTTTACGATGGCAATCGGCGCTTTCGGAGCGGCGTTGGGCGAAAGCCGTATTGGTGCTTCCGCCATGAATGCACTGGCGCGTCAACCAGACGAAGCCTCGTCCATTACCAGGGCATTGATGATCAGTTTGGCGATGGTGGAATCCACGGCAATCTTTTGCCTTGTCATTGCGCTTGTGTATTTGTTCGCCAACCCATTCAAGGCTGCCGGGCAATAGCGATGAACGAAAATTTGGCGACATTCCTTTATGAACTGGCAAACTTCGTCGTTTTTGCGATGTTGTTGGGTTGGTTTTTCCTGAAACCCATCCGGAAGCTGTTGGACGAACAGGCAACAAACGATGCGAAACTGGAACGGTCCGCCAGGGAGCATTTGGACGAAGCGGAAAAAATGCGCCTGCAATTGTTGACGGATCGTCAGCGATTCAATCGGGATATGGAACTTCAGCGTCAGGCAGTCGTAACCGAAGCAAAACAAGAGGCTGCAAAGCTTCTGGAAAGTACCAACCAGAAAATCTAATTGCAACGCGAGCATTTGTCCCGTGAATTCCTGCAAATCGATCGAACCCAAATATCCAGTTTGGCAAACACTGTGATGCCTACCGCGAGCTGGCGCTGTTGCTTGACCGCCCGCCGGGGCGCGAGGCCTATCCCGGCGACATTTTTTATGTGCATTCCGAGTTGCTGGAACGGGCCGCGCCTCGAAAAACCGAACTTGGCGGAGGTTCCGTTACTGCCCTTCCCCTGATTGAAACCACGGACGGTGATATCTCGTCCTACATACCCACTAACCTGATTTCCATAACCGATGGCCAAATTTATCTGGATTCCGTCCGCTTTGAAAAAACCTTCGCCCCGCAATCGACGTTGGCCGAAGCGTTTCACGGATTGGATCCATTGCCCAACCTCCAGCCATGCGGTTTGCCGCGAAAAATCTCCGAATCCAGATATCCCGATTTGAATCACTTGAGTCCCTGACTCGTGTCGGTCTGGAGATGGACACGGCGATGCAGGAGTCGATTGGAAAAGGGAACCTGATTCGGCAGCTTTTGCGACAATTGAGATTCGCAAACCGTGATGTCCTGATGCAGATTATTGCGTTGGGAAACGCTGGCGAGGCGGCGCAAGAGGCACGCAATTTATCGCCAGGCAACCAGGCTGGTGGTTGACCCGGCGGGACGCTTTTCTGATTGGGGCACAGCAGAGCGCGCAGAGATGCGCGACCCCGCACGATTCTCATCATGAACCGCAGGTCTGGAACGTCTTCGACTGATATTGTTTCCAATGTCATCGGTCGGCACAGCGATTGCACGTAGGCAAACCCAAGTGCTGCTGGACAAAGGGGAACCCAGGAAATGAGTCAAATCACCATCTCCAAGTCAATTCAACCTGCCACTGGTCCAACAGACGCGACCGTGCGACCGAATTTGCGAGACTACGATCAGGCTCGGAAGTCGTTTTCGTGGGACGCAGCCCGGTTGCAATTGGCCGGATTGCCGAACCAGCGCGGATTGAATATTGCCTGGGAAGCAGTCGGCAAACATGTTGCTTCTGGTCGGGGCGATCATCCCGCTTTCTGTTTCCTGGGCTCCAGCGGCAAACGAAAACTGGTCAGTTACCAACAACTCGAGGAACGAACGAACCGTTTTGCGTCCATTCTTCGCGACTTGGGGATAGGCAAAGGCGACGTCGTGTTTTCGTTGGCACCACGAATCGAAGCACTGTACATCGCAGCACTCGGGACACTCAAGAACAGATCCGTGTTTTGCCCCCTGTTTTCCGCATTTGGGCCTGAGCCCATCAAAACCCGGATGGTCAAAGGTGACGCGCGCGTTTTGGCGACAACCCTGGGCCTGTTCGACCGGAAAAAAATCGCGGAGTTACGAAGCGAAATCCCCACTTTGAAATTCATTCTGTTGGCCGACGGAAATGGTACGTCGGGTGATGGAATTCTGGATCTCGAAGGTCTTTTGGAAAAAGCCAGTCCTGATTTCGAAATCGAACCGACGAATCCAGAGGACTTTGCACTTCTGCATTTCACCAGCGGCACAACCGGAACGCCCAAGGGGGTCATGCATGTTCACGCGGCTGTCACGCATCATTACCAGACTGGCCGGTCCGTGCTGGATCTACACGACGACGACCGATACTGGTGTACGGCTGATCCTGGTTGGGTCACAGGGACTTCGTACGGCATCATTGCGCCGTTGACTTGCGGTGTAACGAGCAATGTTGATGAAGCCGAATTTGACGCAGACCGCTGGTATCGAATTCTGAAGGAAGAGCGCGTTGATGTCTGGTACACGGCACCGACTGCCGTCCGAATGTTGATGAAAGCGGGTGACGAACCAATCAGTCAGTTGGGAAACTTTCGCCCGCGATTCATCGGTAGCGTTGGTGAACCACTCGATCCGGAATCAATCCGCTGGGCAGCCAAATCCTGGGGAATGCCGATCCATGACAACTGGTGGCAGTCCGAAACCGGCGGCATCATGATCGCGAACTTTGCCTGCCAGGATATCAAACCCGGTTCGATGGGCATGCCGTTGCCCGGTATCGAAGCTGCAATTGCCACTCGGAATGCGGATGGCAAACTTGTAATCGCTGACGAGCCGGGAGTCGAAGGGGATCTGGTATTGCGGCGTGGCTGGCCTTCGATGTTCCGCGGCTATTTGCACCAGCAGGAAAAATACGAATCGTGTTTCGAAGGCGACTGGTATATCACTGGCGATCTGGCCCAGCGTGATGCCGATGGCTATTTCTGGTTTGTCGGTCGCGCGGACGACATCATCAAAAGCTCCGGTCATCTGATTGGCCCGTTTGAAGTGGAAAGCGTTTTGTGCGAACACGCGGCTGTGATCGAAGCGGCGGTGATCGGCAAACCTGATCCGATGGTGGCAACATCATCAAGGCGTTCGTCGTCTTGCGACCTGCTGCGCTCAGAGACGGCGAAGCCCCCGATGTGCTGTTGAAGAAAATCCAGGCGCATGCCCGCAAGCGACTTGGGGCCGCCGTGGCACCGAAGGAAATCGTTATCGTCGAATCGCTTCCGCATACACGCAGCGGAAAAATTCTGCGGCGACTGCTTCGCGCCCGGGAACTGGGGCTGCCGGAAGGCGATTTGTCTACCCTCGAGACCAACCAATGAATGAAACCCTTCAGGCCGACAAACCGGCAATTGAAAAATCACGCAAGCTGTTGCAGGAAATGCTGGTCGTCAGGCGATTTGAGGAAGCCTGCGCCCAACACTATACGGCCGGTTCCATTCGCGGGTTTCTGCACCTCTACATCGGCCAGGAAGCGGTCGCCACCGGATTCATCGACCAAATGAAACCGGACGAGGCAATCGTGGCCACCTATCGCGAACATGCCCATGCGATCGCCAAGGGATTGGAGCCAGGCCGAATCATGGCAGAAATGTTCGGAAAACTGGAAGGCTGTGCCATGGGGCGCGGAGGATCGATGCACATCTTCAGTGCCGGGCATCGATTCTATGGAGGCAACGCCATCGTCGCAGGCGGAATGCCGTTGGCTTGCGGCCTGGCCCTTGCGGACAAAATGCGGGGGCGGAACCGGGCCACGGTTTGCTTCTTTGGAGAAGGCGCTGTGGCAGAGGGTGAATTTCACGAAAGCATGAACCTCGCGG
>JAYVKA010000450.1:0-4171 GCA_043768885.1 Planctomycetota bacterium | reverse complement strand
GCGAATGTCAACGGATACGTGGAAGCCAATGTTGTCCGCGACTACGTTTTGGCCTACGAACCGACGTTTCCGGTGATCTACAACCAGTTGTCATTTGACATCAACACAAATATCGCCTCATCCTGCAATGCATTTTACGACGGCACTTCGATCAACTTTTACCAAAATGGTGGTGGTTGCAACAACACCGCATTCTCCGATGTGGTTCATCACGAGTACGGCCATCACCTGATCAATGTAACTGGCAATGGTCAGGGACAAATGGGTGAAGGAACCGGCGACGTTGTGGGCGTTTTGATTCAGGACGATCCAATCCTCGGCCAGGGATTCCAGGGAAATTGCAGTTCTGGAATACGCAACGCCAACAATACCAAACAGTATCCCTGTACCGGCGAAATCCATGACTGTGGTCAGCTGATTTCCGGATGCGTCTGGAGCACGCGAAACGAATTGATCGTCACCGAGCCGACGGCCTATCTGGACATCAGTTCAGAGTTGTTTCTGGGAATGTTGATCGTCCGCGGGACATTGAATCCTGGTCAAACCACCATTGCGCCGGATATCACCGTGATCTATCTCGAACTGGACGATGACGATACAGACATTGGCAATGGCACTCCCCATTACGAGGAAATTGCCGCCGGATTTGGCGCACACAACATGGACGCCCCGCCGTTGTCGTTGCTCGCGTTTGATTATCCGAACGGTCGACCGCAATTGATCCCCCATGATGGCGGCGTTGCATTCGAAGTCGAGGTTCTGCCCTTGCTGGAAAATCCCCAACCGGGAACCGGCAAATTGTTCGTTGATATCGGTGACGGAAATGGCTTCCAGCAGTACTCCATGAACGAGACTTCTCCCAACGTTTATCAAGCGGTCTTCCCGCCGGCCCCTTGCGCCACAGCAGTCAGGTATTACTTGAGTGCCGACTCGTCTTCTTCATCAACCATGTTCAATCCAAACAATGCGCCAGCAGGATCATACGAGGCCCTGATGGCGACGTCTGCCGTTACCATCTTTTATGACGATGCCGAAACAGACACCGGATGGACTGTCAGTGGCGATGCAACCGATGGCCAATGGGACCGTGGCGTTCCCGTCGGAGGTGGCGACCGCGGCGATCCGGCAACCGATGGCGACGGATCCGGTGCTTGCTGGTTGACGGATAACGTCGATGGCAACTCGGATGTCGATGGAGGCAGCACGATTCTGACTTCGCCGGTCCTGAATGCAAGTCCTGAAGCGTGGGAAATACCGCTGATCAAATACTGGCGGTTCTATTCCAACACAGCCGGCAACAGTCCACAGGCCGATACCTTCGTCGTTGAGATATCCAATAACGGCGGGAGCACCTGGGTGAACCTGGAAACGGTTGGACCCACAGGCGCGGAAGTTGCCGGCGGCTGGTATCAAAAGACGTTCAAAATCAGCGACTTTGTAACGCCGACTTCCAATGTTCGAATTCGCTTCAACGCCTCTGATCTAGGGGCTGCTTCTGTAGTCGAGGCTGGCATTGACGGAGTCGAGATCGTCATGGCACGTTGTCAAACCCAGGTTGATCCACAAAGTGCCAGCCTGCGCGTTGGAATAGTGACCAATGGCACCGTCACAGATGTTCTGGACAGTGACGACTCCTATTACGAGATCGTATCGGGTCCAGATTCCGACCGAAGGCAGACAGTTTTGGCTGTGTTCGCATCGGAAACAGATATTGTGTCGCCAACCAGATTTTCATTTCGTGTCGAATCATCCATGGAAGGCGGACCGTCCGGTGACGTCAAACAGATAATTGAATTGCGGGACTGGATTAATGACGGTTGGGTTCAGGTCGATTTGCGTACAGCCACTACGGGTGACTCGATCGCAGATGGCGTTGCCAACGGTGACCTGACCCGATTTGTGCATCCGGAAACGAACCAGATCCTGACTCGGGTCATTTGGGAAAGTCCGTCTTTCTCAGGCACACCGTTTGTCTGGTCGATCAATGTTGACCAGGCAGTCTGGATATTGGATTAGCAAGTTCCCAACAAGCTTGATGGAATCAACGTCGCCCGTGTCCCATTGGACGCGGGCGAATGTTTCTTCAGACTGCAACCTGCTTACGGGAATCGCGGCCCTCGCCATTCGCCCTGGCTTATTGCTCCTGCTGGTCCCATAGTCGATAGGGGTCGTCGAGGCGTTTTTGCTCGGACTGGAGGAGAGCCTCCAACTCCCGGCGTTTGGCCGTGTGGCGGGGGTCATTGGCCAGATTGATTTGGTCGGCTCTCGGCTGGTTGCCAGTCAAGGCGATGACTTCGGCGGCTTGATGTTCGATCAACAACTCGTTGGGGTTGTCGTTCAGATTGAACAGCTGGGTTTCATGCACTGCTCCATCCAGACAATCGTATTTGATCAACTTCCACCCGTCTGCGGTTTTGATACTCCGCATCCCGGGCTTCGTTCCGCCGCAATAGACACCGTACAGCACATCCCGGATGCGCTCCTGTTTCCCGTCCAGAACCGGTCGAAAACTCGATCCTTCCATTCCCCCGGGTCGGTCGATACCGGCCAGGTCGCACATCGTCGCAACCACATCGTATAGATAGACAAAGCCCGACGCCTGGCTACCCGGTTGGATACCCGGCCCGCGCACTAAAAACGGCACACGCCAGGTATGCTCGTACAGATTCTGTTTTCCAACCAGCCCATGCCGTCCGACGGCAATCCCGTGGTCCGACGTAAAGAAGATGTACGTGTTCTCAAGTTCACCCGTCGCTTCGAGCCGTTCCAGCACACGCCCCACCTGAATATCAATGTTTTCAATGCAAGCGTATTCGCGACCCTGTTCGTTGCGGATGGTGGCCTCCGATCGATCCTTCAGCACACCCGCCACATTTTCCTCGTCGCGCAAACCGGGATGTCCATGCGGAAAAGGATGCGCGGGTAACCAGTTGATTGGCAGACCGGGAGCCTGCCGGTTCAGCTCGGTGGGTGGTTTGGAACGGTTCTCGGCGCCGTATTTTTCGAGCAGTTCCGGTTTCCCATTCCGCGGGTCATGCGGATGTGAGAAACCGAGATACATCAAAAATGGGTCGGCATCGTGATCGCTCTTGCGTTGATTCAAAAAGTCGAGTGCCCGATCGGCATGCCACACGCTGCCATGTTCGTCGTCCGCCCCACGCATGTCCTTTTCGTGACGCACATCAAACAATTTGTTGGCCGGTGGAAAAGTATTGTCGGCCTTGCAAGTCCGAAAGGTGTCGTACCCCGCGGCGTTGAACAGCGCCGGCATGCTGCGCTCGGCAACGAACTCGACCAGTTCCTTCTCGCGCTGTTTGTCAACTTCACCACGGAATCTCGCAGCACCTGGAATCCGCCACACGGTCCGCCCGGTCATGATCATGGTACGTGAAGGGAGGCAAACTGCCCCGGACCAGGCCCCCATATGATGGGCGTCGTGAAACAGCATCCCTTCTTTCGCAATCCGGTCGATATTCGGTGTGCTGCAAACGGAATTCCCATAAGCCCCCAGGCTAAATGGCGACTGGTCGTCGGTCAGGATAAACAAAAAATTTGGCCGTTTGCCCCCATCCTCCGAAGGAGTCTGTCCACGGACGAATGGTGCGAAGGTTACGCAGCAAACAATTACGAAAAACGTCAGTCGTCGGTCGAACATGGTGCAATCCAATCGGTATCCGGAAATGGCCTCGATACATTGTCGATGACAGCAATGGCCGTATCAAGAATCTAGCGACGTTGTAAGGTCGCCAACCGCACTCCTCAAAAAAAGTCTGCAACAAATTTCGTTTTCCTGTAACTCCAGACTGTCGGTGGGCGTATTGGTTTGTGTTCGGTAGGGAAAACCGGGCCAAGCGTCCCCTGTTGAACTGGAAATGATTGTTCAGCATGGAAATTGTCGAAAACTACCCAAATCAGGAACGATTCATGCAATCCATTTTTGTCTTGGCCAGTCTCACTCTGGCCCTGCTTCTGACCCCTATGACAGCCGTTGCCCAATCCGGCAAAGCGTCTGCTTTCGGAGATGCCCACGCGGTGGTTGAGATCAACCTCGTACAATTCCGCTCGACCGTGTTGGGCGGGAAAATCATGTCCATGGCCAAAGAACACGCAATGGAAGCGATCAAGGAGCAACACGATGGCGAGGCACCCAGCCTGGACGAGATCAACGAAT
>JAYVKA010000449.1:0-3302 GCA_043768885.1 Planctomycetota bacterium | reverse complement strand
CCCGACCTCACCGTCGCCACGGCCGACCACACCGTGCCCACCGAGGACATCGACCAGCCGGTGTCCGACCCGATCTCGGCCAAGCAGCTCGAGGTCCTCGAGGCCAACACGGCCGAGTTCGGCATCACCCACTACGGCATGGGCGACCCGAACCAGGGCATCGTCCACGTCATCGGACCGGAATATGGGTTGACTCAACCGGGCATGACCGTGGTTTGCGGCGACTCCCACACAGCCACACACGGCGCTTTCGGGGCGCTGGCGTTCGGCATCGGCACCAGCGAGGTGGAGCACGTGCTCGCCACCCAGTGCCTGCTGCAGAAGCCCTCCAAGGGCTTCGCCGTCCGCGTCGAAGGCACGCTGCGCCCGGGCGTCGCGGCGAAGGACATTATCCTGGCCCTGATCGCCAAGATCGGTATCGGCGGCGGTACCGAGTGTGTCTTCGAGTTCATGGGTTCGACGATTCGTTCGCTTTCGATGGAAGAGCGGATGACGATTTGCAACATGTCCATCGAAGCCGGGGCAAGGGCCGGAATGATCGCCCCGGACCAAATCACTTTCGACTACATGCGAGGCAAGGAATTCGCTCCGAAAAACATCGACGCGGCCATCCAGCAGTGGAAAAAGCTGCCGGGCGACGAAGGTGCTTCGTTCGACAACAGGATGGTTTGGAAAGGCTCCGAAATCGCGCCCCAGGTTACGTGGGGCACGAATCCTGGCCAAGTTATCAGCATTGACCAGACGGTTCCATCGCCAGCCGATTTTTCTGATCCCGTCGATCGGCAATCGGCAGAGTCAGCTCTGAAGTACATGGACCTGCGCGCTGGCCAGCGATTGACCGAGACGCCCGTCGATCGGGTCTTCATTGGCTCCTGTACAAATTCCCGCATCTCCGATTTGCGGGATGCAGCGGCCGTGGTCAAGGGCCGTCAAGTCGACAAGCGAGTCAGCGCAATGGTCGTTCCAGGCAGTGGCGTGATCAAGCAACAGGCCGAAAAAGAGGGACTGGACAGGATCTTTCGCGAGGCCGGATTCGAGTGGCGCGAAGCCGGTTGCAGCATGTGTCTGGGGATGAACCCGGATACGCTGGAGCCCGGCCAACGCTGTGCATCGACCAGCAACCGGAATTTCGAAGGGCGACAGGGACGGGGCGGGCGAACGCACCTGGTTTCCCCAGCCATGGCGGCAGCGGCAGCGATCGCGGGACATTTTGTGGACATTCGTGACAAGAAATTTTCCGGAAAGGAATAGGAACCGATGAAACCATTTACGGCTCATGCGGGACTGGTCGCGACCATGGACCGTTCGAACGTCGACACCGACCAGATCATTCCGAAACAGTTTCTTAAACGGATTGAGCGAACCGGTTTTGGCCAGTATCTGTTTTTCGACTGGCGTTTTGACCAGTCCGGAAAACCCCGCGCCGATTTCGAGTTGAACCGTCCGGAATTCGCGGGAGCGTCGGTTTTGGTCGCACGGCAGAATTTCGCCAACGGCAGTAGCCGTGAGCACGCCGTTTGGGCTTTGGCTGATTACGGATTTCAAACCGTGATCGCCGAGTCATTCGCCGACATCTTCTACAACAACTGCTTCAAGAACGGCGTACTGCCAGTTGTGCTGACGGGCCAGGAGGTCGAATATTTGCATCAGATGTGTGCGAAAAATCCGGGCTACAGCATCATGGTTGATTTGAACAAGCAAGTTGTGACCGACAGTCATGGATTCAATGCAAAATTCGAAGTCGACCAGTTTCGCCGGAAGTGCATGCTGGAAGGGCTGGACGATATCGGTCTGACCTTGCAAAACGAAGCGGCCATTACCGAATTCGAACGGCAACGGGGATTGCTGGTTTCCTAGATTCATTTCCTCACAAGACCTTCAAAGACGATGCAACAAACCGGAGTATTCATGAACGTGTCCCGCCGATTCAATCAGACTTTGTTGGTCTTGTTTTTTGTCACTGCGGTTTCCCAGCTGACCGCGCAACAGTTGCTTCCTCCCAAGGCAGCGAAACGGCCTTTTCGCATGGAAAACCATGGCGTGGTCCGTGTCGATGATTATTACTGGATGCGCGAGCGCGAAAACCCGGAAGTCATCTCGTGGTTGACGGCCGAGAACGCCTATTCGGAAGCAATGCTGGAGCCCACCCAAGCGCTGCAGGAGCTACTGGCTGATGAACTGAAGACGCGAATTCCCCAGAACGACGAATCGGTCCACTATCCCGAAAGCGGTTCGGAATGGTTCAGCCGGATTTCCGAAGGACAACAGTACCGCGTCTTTTTTCGAAAGCCGATCGGGACTGACGGTGCAGAGGAGATTGTCGTCGATGCGAATCAGGTGGCAGGCGAATCAAAGTTCTGCAGCTTGTCAGGAGTGGAACCCAGTCCTGACGGCAAAACCGTTGCCTGGGCAGTCGATTTGGTCGGTCGTCGAAAATACACGCTCAAATTTCGCGACATGACAACCGGCGAAATGTTGCCGGATCAATGCACCGATGTAACCGGTGCCGTTTGGGCCGAGGACAACCAGACTTTGTTCTACACCAGGCAAGATCCCGATACGCTGCGATCGAATCAGGTTTTTCGACATCGGTTGGGCACCGATCCAGCCAATGACGAACTGGTTTTTGATGAAACGGACGAAGAGTTCAGCGTTTCGGTGGGCAAGACCCGTTCGAACCAATACATCGTGATTGAGTCGAGCCAGACGCTGAGTTCGGAATGCCGGGTGATTAACGCCCATCATCCCGAACTCGAACCCGAGGTTTTTCTGGCTCGCGAACCCGACCACGAATACTCGATCGACCATATTGGTGACAGTTTTTATGTCCGCACGAACTGGGATGCGAGGAATTTCCGGTTGATGAAATCGGCTCATGTTGGCCTGGACAAAACCGAATGGAAAGTTGTCGTGCCTCATAGCGAGACGCAGTTTCTCGAGTCCTTTGCCCTGTTCAATAACTGGCTGGTGATCGAGCAGTTGGAAAACGGATTGACTGAAATTCGCTACCGAAAATGGGAGCAGGCTGAATTCTCGAAGCTGGTGTTTGACGAACCATGTTATTCGGCCGGGCTGGCCGTTACCGATCTGACCGACACGAATCAACTCCGGTTCGCATACAGTTCGTTGCGGACTCCGGACAGTGTTTTCGATTTCGACATGGCGACTGGAGACAAGACGCTGCTGAAACAGACCAGGATCGGTGGTGGGTTTGACCGGGAAAACTATGTTGCCGAGCGGCAATGGGCGACAGCGACAGACGGGACGAAGGTGCCTGTTTCAATTGTCTACCGCAAGAACAC
>JAYVKA010000448.1:0-2756 GCA_043768885.1 Planctomycetota bacterium | reverse complement strand
CGTCTCGGGAATTTCGATCTGGCAAGCGGTTCCTGTTGCAACATGAACAGTGCCCAGCATCAATTCCGCACCGTCGGCAATTGGCAATTGAACCGATTGCAGCGTGTAGAAACCAGGTCGCGGAGTCTCGACTGATGCGACCGATGCCACGATTCCGGTCGCGGCCCGCAAAGCTGTTTCGATTTCGGTGGGCGAGGAAGGGCTGAATACTTGCCGGATGGCAAACAGTGTCGGCACGATCGCACAAAACACAAACAGCAGTCGACAAATCGTTCGCCGTTGTGAATCGCTGAATCGTGTTGGCTTTTGTTGCACTGACATCCTGTCCAAACTGCAATCCGTTTTTATCGCTTTTTCCAAAAGGGGTCTGACCCTCTCTAGTTTTCAAAGGGTCTGACCCCTTTTGGAATAAGCGTTTATCGTTTTCCGGCAAGTTCCTGAAACAGCTTCCAACGGGCTTCCATTTCCATAACGCTGTCGCCGCCAAATTTTTCAATCAAGGCCACCGCAATTTCAAACGCGACAACACATTCGAGAATGATACTGGCCGCCGGGACCGCACAAACGTCGCTTCGTTCGTAACTCGCAACGCTCGGCTGTTTGGTCACCATATCGATGGATTCCAGCGGTTTTTGCAGCGTGCTGATTGGTTTTTTTGCGGCGCGAATAATCAGTGGCTGGCCGTTCGTCATCCCTGCTTCCAGTCCGCCTGCGTTGTTGGTTGGTCGTTGGTAGCCGAGCCCGACAGAGTCTTTTTTTGCCGGATTAAACTGAATCGCGTCGTGAACTTTGGAGCCCGGCAGGCGAGCCGCCTCGAACCCCATTCCAATTTCAACTCCTTTTATCGCCTGAACCGCCATAACGGCCTGAGCAAGTCTCCCATCCAGCTTGCGGTCCCATTGGGCATGCGTCCCCAGCCCGAATGGCATCCCATCGACGCGGATTTCGATAATGCCGCCGACTGTGTCTCCATCTGCTTTCGCGCGATCGACGACGGCTCGTGCCTGCTCATCCATATTACTGTTTAACGAGTAAACGCAGCTGCGATCCCGTTCGGCTCGCATCGCGTCTGGGTTCAACCCTTCGCTCGCAGGTATTTTCAGATCCCCCAGCTCGACTACATACCCCAGCGGGCGAATTCCGAAAACGGCCAGCAACTGCTTCGCCAGACTTCCCGCCGTAACCCTCGCCGCAGTTTCCCGCGCACTGGCCCGTTCCAGTATTCCCCGAATCGAACCGAGATATTTGATTGCGCCTGTCAAATCGCCGTGCCCGGGACGCGGCCGCGGCAGTTCCTGGAGTCTCGGCAATTTGTGATCGCTGTTCTCAACATGCATGCAAATCGGACTGCCAAGCGTCAAATCGTTCCAGACTCCGGCGGAGATTTCGACGTTGTCTGTTTCGAGGTCCTGACGTTTGCCACGTCCGTAGCCACCCTGTCGAAGTTTCAAATCCGCATTGATTTGCCCCTGGTCAAGCGTCAGTCCAGCCGGGAATCCATCCACGATTGTGGTCAGGCGTTTGCCGTGTGATTCTCCAGCGGTCCAGTAACGGAGCATATTTTGTATTGTGAGGTGTCGGATGGTGCCGGGATTTTCGGCGGGGCAGGGGGCGGCGGATTCTACAGATCGGGTTGCTGCGGATAAAGTGCTATTCGCAAGATGGCTGGGGTTTATCCAAACCTGGTGCATTGGCAAGCGACCTCATCGAGTGCCGTTTACACTTTTGAAGTCAAGCTATTTCAGTCCCCTCTCCTCCGATAATTCGGGAATACATGAAATGCGAATAGAAAAAACACATTCCGAATTATTGGGGGAGAGGACTTAAGGAGAGGGGGCATAGAGTTCCATAACTGTAACGTCATTGCCGATTCCGCTAGCATGACCCGCTGCCTGATTCTCCATCATAACAACCCGCACTCGATAATCCGCCGCCAAGCATGTTGAAACTCTTACTAAAGCAATGGTTTCTGGTCGCGTTGCTGCTGTTCCTTGGGACAGGATTCTGGTTCAGCAGCCCCATGAAGCGGCTTCCCGAGCAGGCATGGCTGAACCAGCTGATCGTTTTCGTCACCATGTTTGTCCTCGCGTGGCCGATCGCTTTTGGCCAACTGCTTCACTCGTTTCGAAAACCCGGACCGGTGCTCCTGGCGTTTGCAGTCAACCTGATTGCCATCCCCCTCGCTGCGTGGCCGTTGTCGCGGCTGCTGAGTTCTGAACTTGGGCCGGGCCTGATTGTTTTGGCTGCAACACCTTCGACGCTGGCATCTGCAGCGGTTTGGACTCGCCGTGCTGGCGGCAACGATGTCGTTGCGATCATGAACACAATTCTTACCAACGGCTTGTGTTTTGTGATTCTGCCTGGGTGGGTCTGGTTATTACACGGCCAGACCTCGGGCCAACAGGATTTTTGGAAAACGGCCAGCCAGCTGTTGCTGTTGGTCTTACTGCCGATGACGCTCAGCCAGGTCGCCCGCGGAATTCATCCGCCCAGCGCCCGTTGGGCCAGCGAGAAAAAAATCCTGCTCAGCATCGTCGCCCAAGTCGGTATTCTGATGATGGTCTTGATCGGCGCAGTGCAGGCAGGTGAGCGATTGCGACAGGCGGAATCCGGGCTGGGAGTTTCAAGCATCTTGCTCATGATTACGGTCGTTGCAGGGTTGCATTTGACGGCCTGGTTTGGCGCTTTTGAATTGGGTCGATGGTTGGGTTTTTCCAAAGCGGACAGCATCGGGTCGGCTTTTTCCGGGAGCCAAA